>CAZYSR010000031.1:0-3068 GCA_964649525.1 uncultured Gammaproteobacteria bacterium | reverse complement strand
CGATTGAATTGCACGCGGCACATGGTTATCTTCTCCATCAGTTTTTGTCGCCTTTGTCAAACGAGAGAAACGATGAATTCGGTGGTTCACTAGACAACAGAATGAGATTTCCGCTTGCGGTATTTCAAGCGGTGCGGGCGGTTTGGCCCGACGATAAACCAATCGGCGTTCGGGTATCAGCAACTGATTGGGCTGAGGGAGGCTGGAGCCTGGAAGAAACCGTACAATTTGCCATTGAGCTTAAGAAACTTGGGTGCGACTGGGTTGATGTATCAAGTGGCGGGTTGGTTAAACATCAGGACATCACCAGCAGACCCGGCTATCAGGTTCATTTGGCTCGTGCGGTTCGGCATGAAGCTGACATTGCGACTATTGCTGTTGGATTGATCACAGATCCCCATCAAGCAGAATCGATCATTGCCGAAGGAGATGCAGACGCCGTCGCATTGGCTCGGGGTATGCTTTACAATCCACGCTGGCCTTGGCATGCGGCCGAGGCTTTGAATGCCAATGCCAGCTATCCAATTCAATACCTGCGCTGTCAACCCATCAGGAGTTAACTACGCTTGCACTATCGTCGTCACATATTCTGTTGCGTGAATGAGCGCGAATCTAATCATCCGCGTGGTTGTTGTAGCGTTCGGGGTTCGATTGAACTGCGCGCCTATATGAAGCAGCGGGCGAAAGAAATGGGACTCGACGACATTCGAGTTAACAATGCTGGTTGTTTGGAGCGCTGCGAGTTAGGACCTGCAATGGTTGTTTATCCCGAAGGCATTTGGTATCACTACGAAAACACAGAAGATATCGATGAAATCCTCGAAAAACATATCGTGGAGGGCAATCCAGTAGAGAGGCTGCTACTTAAAGACGGCCAAAAATTCCCGGACCCTTCGCCGCCAGAAAGGCTGGACCTTGTGGTTTCAGCAATTACGCACCTGAGTGATGGCTGTCTGACCATTGAATTCAGACATTCAAAAGGCGAGGACTTGCCAAAGTTTTCCGCAGGTGCTCAAATAGGCCTGCTGTTTGACCGGAATCGTTTGAGCCGAAATTTTTCACTCATCAATAACTCGGTTGAAACAAACTGCTATCTAGTTGGAGTAAAAGACGAAGATGGTGATGATTTAAAAACTGACTGGATAGTTTCCAATATTAAAGTTGGTGATGAAATTAAGGCGCACCCTCCAATTAACACGATAGGACTAAACGAATCTGCCGTGCAGCACACTCTCTTTGGGGAAGGCAGTGGTGTTCTGCCTCTGCTATCGATGTGTCACCGACTCCTCGACATCGATGCAGACTTTAAAGTGCACTACTTGCATAATTCATTGGGCAAAGACTTTTTTCTGAAGGAACTTGAAGAAATTTGCGGCAGACGACTGACTCTTCACTTATCCAATTCATTCTCTGCAATTACAGCCGCGTTTTCGAATTATCACAATGGGTCTACAGAACATCATCATTTGTACTTATGCGGGTCCGCAAACTTTATGACGGAGGCGTTGGCAAAGACAGTGGACTGGCCAGTAGAATTAGTACATACGCAATATATGTCTGCACCAGAATTGAAAGATCCTGCCGCATTGAATTTCAGTATTACTTTGGCTCGACGGACGAAAACCCTTCGCGTTGGTGAGACCCAAAGTGTGTTCGATGTGTTGCATGAAGCAGGGTTGTTGAATTTAGAGTACGCTTGTGAGGATGGATTATGTGGTGGGTGCAAGGTCAAAGTTCTTTTTGGCGAGATTGAGCACCGGGACTTTGTGCTGACTGCGGCGGAGAAAAATCAGCAAAACGCAATGATTGCATGTGTATCCAGGGCAGCAGAAGAATGTTCGAGACTGATCCTGGATATTTGACACTAACAGCAAATCATTGAATTGAGTAATTGATGGAACTATTCGGTAAAACGGCATTAGTGACAGGTGGTGGTTCAGGTATTGGATTGGCGATTGCGAAGGCATTTGTATCTGAAGGGGCGGTAGTCTGTGTTTGCGACCGCGATAAGGAACTTATCAGAGAATTACAGAATACAGATCCCAAAATTATGGGTGTCGTTGCAGATGTTGGAGTGGAGTCAGATGTTGATCAATTGTTCGAATCGGTTCTCGAAACTTGTAAAGGTCAGTTGGATATTTTGGTCAATAACGCTGGCATTGCAGGTCCCAACGGTCCCATGGAAACAACAACTCTCAGCGATTGGGAGGCAACGCTTCGAGTCAATGTGATCAGTACCTTTATGTGTACAAGCCGCGCGCTGGAAGTGATGAAAAAACAAAAAAGTGGTTCGATTGTTAATCTTTCGTCAACGGCTGGGACACACGGGTACCCACTGCGTACCCCATATGCCTCAGCAAAATGGGCGATTGTTGGAATGACCAAGTCTTTGGCAATGGAGGTTGGAAGTTATGGTATTCGGGTTAATGCCATTTGTCCCGGACCGGTTTCAGGTCCGCGAATGGAACGGGTAATGTCAGATGAGGCCAAGACTCGAAATCTAAGTGAAAAACAGATCTACAATCAGTTTGTGAGTCAGATTTCACTTAAAACGTTTGTCGAGGCTGAGGATATCGCCCAGATGGCGCTATTTATTTGTTCAGAGCGAGGTGCAAAAATAAGTGGACAGGCCTTGGCAGTCGACGGGCATACGGAATCACTTTCATTGCTGACTTAAAGGGTGTAACTATTGAAATTGGTCGGTATTCTTGAGTAGTACGGCACAAATTCGAATATTTTTATCAAAAAGTCAAAATTCATTCGCCTTTGTCTGATAAATTAAAAAACCCATTACTCATGCAATTCTCATTTGTGAGTAGCCTAGTCTTTATACCGAACAGGAAAGTATCTCTATTTGGTGAAATTTGTTGAGCTTTTATTTGGAGTAGAAATATGAAGAAATTTTTAAATAATGCATTGCTTGCAGTGCTGGCCTCTGCAATGAGTGGTTTTGGACTGATTGCATCGTCATCTGTAAGTGCGGCAGGACCGGATGGCTATCCAAATCGCCCAATTACCGTGATCTGCTGCTATGGAAAAGGCGGCGGTTCAGATCAGGCGGTTGACGC
>CAZYSR010000030.1:0-2229 GCA_964649525.1 uncultured Gammaproteobacteria bacterium | reverse complement strand
TTCACGTTAACAACTCAAGAAGAGATCTCTTTTAGGCAAGAGGACGAACTCGCACAACAGACGGCAGCACTGAAGTCTTTCTCGACAGACTTAGCGAACGAAATCAAGGTGGCAATGGCCCAAGGTCGCCAAGAGATAATTACTGAACTACAAAAAGCACCTGACGCGTTCAGCAACGCGGTGGCGGAACGGTTGGCACCTAGCCTGAATGACATAAACGACGCCGTCAATGAACTGCGCCAACAAAAGGAAGAGTCTTCAACCGAGGCCATTGGCAAGCTGATAGAAGTATTCCAAGATTCAATCTCCGGGAACACCGTTAGGCAAATGGAAACTCTTGCAACAACGGTAGACGATGTGAGTCAAAGCCTGAAGGATTTACCCAGGCAGATGACCGACATGATGGCGAGTGTTCAAGACAAGATCGATCAGACTTTTCTGTCATTATCAGCAACGTCTGAAGAACAGATGGGGCAAACGAAATCTATGCTGGACGGTATGTTCACAACAATTCAAAATGCAGTCCAGGAGTTCACAACGGGTACAACAAAAGCGTCCGCTGAATCGGCAGACCGAATGCGTCAACTCGTCGACAATTCGGCCACTCGACTAGGTGAAAGCGTCCAAGGCATGGAACAGAGCGTCAGCAGTCTCTTACAACGGCAGCATCAACAGATCGAAGCTGTTGATTCGCAAATTTCCAGCTCAAAAGACACCTTCATCAAGGGCCAAGAGATGCTGCAACAAATGAATGAAAGCGTAGCAGCCGTCCGTCAGTTGATCGAGACAACGCGAGTGTTTTCTCGTCAACTGACGGCAGGCTCGACACAACTTGAAAGCGCAGGAAAGGAACTGACCCAGGCTAGCAATGTGTTCAAAGTAGAAAACGAAAAGTACCTGGTGGCAAATCGCGAAACGACTAAGCAGATCCAGGACACTCTCGTGCAGTCGAAACAGTTGCTAAGTGACTTCACGCAGCGATTCCAGATAATTGACAGTGGTCTCAAGAACATCTTTGCGGAGATCGAAAATGGTTTGAAAACTTACGCCGATACTACTCAAGAATCTATACGACAATATCTTAGTACATTCTCCAATCAGTTGACCAACGCGGCCAATGCCCTATCTGGAAGTGTTGAAGCCCTTAATGAAAGTGTTGAAGATTTAACTGAGATGAACGAACGTACACGGCAAAACAGCGGATAATGCGACGAAGTCATCTATATTCCAGCACGCTCGTAGACGAAAACCCATTCAGCCTATCACTAGGCGATTTGATGGCAGGATTGCTGTTGATCTTCGTACTACTGCTGTCTTTCGTTATGCTGGATTTGATGGTAAAAGAAAAACGTCAATTGGAAATTGCCGAAAACTACAGGAATCTACAGGAAGCTCTTTATCAAGATCTATCTAGAGAATTCGAGATGGATCTTGAGAAGTGGAAAGCAGACCTGAACAGAGAGTCCCTGGCTGTCCGTTTCAGAGAGCCTGATGTGCTGTTTGACCAGGGTAATGTCGAGGTCAAGACTGCGTTCAAAGAGATACTTCAGGATTTTTTTCCTCGATATGTTGGAATCTTGAAGAAACCTGACTATGTCGAGGATATCGTGGAGATTCGGATCGAAGGCCACACATCAAGCGAATGGTCTGCTGAGGTCAGCGAGGAAGACGCGTATTTTCGAAACATGGAACTGTCGCAACACCGAACGAGAAGCGTACTTCAATATGTGCTTCAGTTGCCCCGAATCAACGAAGACAGGGACTGGGTGAAACGATTTCTCACAGCCAATGGGTTATCTTCTAGCAGGTTGATTACCTATGAAGACGATACTGAAAACCAAGAAGAATCTAGGCGGGTGGAATTCCGCGTCCGGACGAATTCAGAAAAGCAGCTCAACGAAATTCTTGGTGAAATGCCATGAATACTGCCAAGGAATTGCTCCGATTCAGTTTTAATGCCTCGGTATTTGGTCGACGCACATACAATGTTAGTGGTGGTCAATCAACATCTGATAAGCTGTCCAAAAAACTAAAGGAGATTGAGAATCGACATCGCTCGGGGATACGGAAGGGAGCCAAACCAGAAGACATCCAGCTGATTTACCACCGCTTTATCCAAACCAGCAAGACAAGCGAGTTGAGACAGAGTTTCTCCAACAGGTCATCGGCACGTAAATTGGCATGGGCATTAACCTATTCCGAAAGCCATGCTCCATATAATCGGAGTAT
>CAZYSR010000029.1:0-2273 GCA_964649525.1 uncultured Gammaproteobacteria bacterium | reverse complement strand
CCAAACGTACTAAATTCAGAAAACAGCAAAAAGGACGAAATCGCGGTCTTGCAACTCGCGGAAACCAAGTGAGTTTCGGCGAATTCGGACTCAAGGCAACAACGCGTGGACGAATCACGGCAAGAGAGATTGAAGCAGGTCGTCGGGCAATCAACCGGTATGTCAGAAGAGGTGGAAAACTCTGGATCCGCATTTTTCCAGACAAGCCTGTTTCGAAGAAGCCGCTTGAGGTAAGAATGGGAAAGGGAAAGGGCAATCCAGAATACTGGGTTTTTGTTGTCAAACCCGGACACATGCTTTACGAAATAGAAGGTGTATCTGAAGCCATGGCCCGCGAAGCCTTTCGTCGAGCGAGTGCCAAGTTTTCAGTACAAACAACATTTGCTAAACGACAGGGGCTGCTGTGAACAAGGCGAGTGATTTACGCAAAAGTTCGCAAGAAGAGTTGCAAAAGCAGCTCATCGAATTGCGTCGTACACAATTGGAAATTCGAATTCAACATCGAACCGGGCAGTTCGCGGATGTAGCAAAATTCCGCGATGTGAAACGAGATATTGCCCGTATCAAAACGATTATGAATGAACAGAAACGTGCCGGATAACATGGAAGAGAATACAACTGCCAAGAAAACGCGTTCGATTCCTGGTGTAGTAACCAGCGCACGCATGGATAAGACGATCACTGTTTCGATCGTCCGTAAAATTCCTCACCCGCTGTATCGCAAGTACGTCAAGCGTATCACTAAGTTACATGCGCATGATGAAAATAACAGCTGCAAGGAAAATGACAAAGTGCTGATCGAAGAGTGCCGTCCGATATCGCGCACAAAGAGTTGGCGACTGGTCAAGATTTTGGAAAGCAAATAAGAACTAAACCTGAGGTTGCAGTGCGATGATTCAGATGCAGACCATGCTTGATGTGGCAGACAACAGCGGAGCCAAACGGGTTCAGTGTATTAAAGTGCTAGGTGGGTCCAAGCGACGATATGCAGGTATTGGCGACATTATTCGCATTACGATCAAGGAAGCTATTCCGAATAGTCGCGTGCGCAAAGGTGATGTTTTTTTTGCAGTGGTAGTCAGAACCAGAAAAGGCGTCAGACGTCGAGACGGTTCACTAATCCGATTTGACCGAAACGCCGTTGTTTTACTGAACGCTCAGCACATGCCAGTTGGTACACGTATTTTTGGCCCAGTCACACGCGAGCTTAGGCAAGAGAAATTCATGCGAATTGTTTCGTTGGCACCTGAAGTAATCTAGTGAACTGAAGATGAATAAGATCAAGAAAGGCGATGATGTCATTGTACTGGCGGGCAAAGACCGCGGTAAGCGGGGAACTGTATTGGATATCAGTTCGGATGGCAAGAAAGCTCGGGTAAATGACATAAATGTCGTAAAGCGACACACACGACCGAATCCAAATGCTCAACAGGCGGGTGGGATTCTTTCCAAGGAGGCCCCCATTCAGTTGTCAAATTTAGCGGTGTATAACCCTGCAACAAACAAGGGAGACAGAATTGGGTTCAAACGTCTAGCGGATGGCACCAAGGTGCGATATTTCAAATCAAACGGCGAAGTACTGACAGATTAGAAGCGAGATGGCAAACAACGCAACTCCAAGACTTGAGCAGTTCTACAAGGACGAATTATTTGGTCGTCTTAAGGACGAGTTCAATTATGAAAATGCAATGCAGGTGCCGCGCGTTACGAAGATCACCCTGAATATGGGACTCGGTGATTCAGTAGTGAAAAAGGATAAAAACCTGGTAACCAATGCTGTTACTGACATGCAGCAGATCGCCGGTCAGAAACCGGTGGTAACAAAAGCACGAAAGGCCATTGCAGCATTCAAAATTCGAGAAGGTTTCGAAGTAGGGTGCATGGTCACGCTGAGAAGAAATCGTATGTACGAGTTTCTGGACCGACTGATCACAATTGCTATCCCACGAATTCGAGACTTTCGTGGGTTGTCTGCCAAGGCATTTGATGGGCAGGGCAATTATTCGTTTGGAATCAAGGAACAAATTGTGTTTCCTGAAATTAACTATGACAATGTTGATGTCATTCGCGGTATGAACATTACGATTACAACATCAGCACGAACTGATGAAGAAGCTGCCGCATTGTTGCGTGGCTTTAGTTTTCCACTTAGGCAGAATTAGCTATGGCAAAGAAATCCATGCTGGCTCGTGAAGTCAAGCGGCAGAAACTCTGTGAGCGATATAGTGAAAAAAGAGCTTTGCTGAAAAAGAGGGTTATTGATCCAGATCTTT
>CAZYSR010000028.1:0-3430 GCA_964649525.1 uncultured Gammaproteobacteria bacterium | reverse complement strand
TGTTCAAACGCTTCATGATGTCTGAAAAAACTTGAACATGAGCTGTTTCCGGTTGTGAACGATACCATTCGGCAAATTCGTCAACTGCGCGCAAGTACTCAATATCGGTAATTCCGCCTTCGCGACTGGCAGGTAGTGAGTACTCCATAGATTCAAGGCCGGTTAAATGTTCAATGACAAAATCTGTATCTCGTCTGAACTCATATCTGTCGTCAAAGAAGAGCGTCCAGTTGTCACTGAATTCAATTTTGAATATTCCAGCACTCAATACAACGGCCACCAAAGAGCCACCTATCAGTAAGAGCGAGCTCTTGGAGACAACAAATAGACTAAATCGATCAATCAGGATATGTTGATTTTCTCGAATAGCAGGCGCTCTTAACTTTAGGAAATAAAGGAGTAATGGAAACAGTGTCATGGTGTAGAACCAGGTACACAACATCCCGAAAGCTACTAAGTTTCCCAAGACTCGAAATGGTGGAGAATCTGATGTGTTAAGACTCAGAAATCCGATTGCCGTCGTTACGGAGGACAAAAATATCGGCCATGAATTGATTTTGAGAGACTCCACAATAGCTGAATTTTTATCGAGCCCTTTGCGCATGCCCGTGAAAACAGCTGACCCAATGTGAATGGTGTGAGCAACCGCGACAGTTAAAAGTATGATCGGAGCGACTATGTTAGCCGGTGTCAGAATGACGCCAAGCCAACCAGCAACCCCCATCGTGGTACTTACAACGAAAAACATCGTCACTAACACAGCCACAGTCGCCAGAATTGATCGTAAAAGCACAGTGGTCAATATGCTAATGATCAAGATCATTATCGGTACCAGCTGCGTCACATCATCTTCGCTGACCTGGTTAAATGCGTGACTCATGACAATGTCACCAGTCAGATAGAAATCTAAATTTGGATAGGTCGCGGAAAATTCGTCCACTAGCTGATTGACATGATCGACGATCTCAATTACGGCCGGGTCGGAATCATCTGGCAGAATAAACGTAATCGATAGTGCACTGACTTTTCCATCATGAGAAACCAAGCGGCCGACGGTTTCGATTGAATTGAGTGCGATGCCTTCAACTCTGATCAAATCGTCATCACTAAGAGACTGAGCATCTTCTACCAGCGGGGCGACAATCAAATCGTCTTCATAGGCTTCGCTGTGCGTGTAATTTGTAAGAGAATTGACTCTGGACGAAAAAGGTGAGCGCCATCCGGCTTCTGTGAGTTCCTCAATTGCACCGAGAGTTTCTCGAGTGAATACTGTCCCTGTGCGTGGTGCGATTGCAATTAACGCAATATTCGATTCAGTGTATATATCTTCAAGCGCTTCAAAAGCCTGTAGATATGGATTGTGCTCTCCAAACAAAGAACGTTGATCATTCGTAGTGGTAATGTTGCGCCCACCTGTGGCCGCGCAAAGCATCACTACGATAACAAGCGCCAGAACCAACCAGCGATGCCTAAACAGTACGTCTATGTAGCGATCTAGTAGCGCGGCGTTCATTATTTAGCAGCCCAAATCCAAAACTTGACGATCGTATTTCTTGAATTGATTGATACTCAACCTCGACATCATTAACTTGCTAAATTTCGCTGGACATTGAATCTGAGCGTGTTCAACTACTGCCAGGGGCGTCTGATAGATCATTTCGCATTTAAACGCACTCAAGTCTACGACTAGATCTCGGCTCAATTGGGTAGCTCTAGGCTTTGGCACTCGCAAGATAGTCAACCAAATCTATGTCCGGCATATCACTTTTCTCGATTCCAGACTGGGTGAGCATCGTATGTACTTGTCCGCGATGATGCGTTTGATGGTTGAACAAAGTCAACAGTATGTCTTCCATGTTTTCCTCGCAAACTTCTCCAGACATTCGGGTATACCTTACCAGTTTTTTGAGATCGTCCTGACTTAATCCCTGGACGTATTCAGTCAATTCTCTGTCGACTTCTACCCGGGCATTGACCAATGAGTCGAGGTCATCGTACAGAACTTGCTTTAGAGAGTGAATGTGATCGTTGGCTTTCCCTTTAAGTCGACCTAGATACAAAAGGTCAACCAACAAAATATGATTCAGCGTATTGTGAATTGAACCAAAGAATGCACCCAGGTCTTTCCGATACTGATCGTCGCTGATTTTCCTGCACACTTCGAAAATTTGAGCATTAACCCAAGTGTTATAATTTGCCATTACTAACAGATTTTTCATTCCTATTCTCCAACACAAGAATTCTTCCCAAATTCCAAATTTATCATACTCGATGAATTGATGGGGCATCGAACGTTAAATGCATCAACTTGGGATGCGCTCAGGGAAATATTCGAAGACTCAATTCCGTTCAACAAATTTTTGAATGTCAAAGTTGACGGTCTTGAACTCGGGAGCCCAAAGCTTATTCTCAACAGCCAAGAATTTTATGTCGGAAACTTTCTTCGCGGCAACCTGCACGGCGGTGTTATTTCCTCGGTTCTTGATATTATCGGCGGTATTGTTGCATTTACGGAAGTGCTAAAGCGAGACAATGTTCAGACGACAAAAGAAATACTTGAACTCTTCTCGCGTACGGGTACGATTGATATACGCATTGATTACCTGCGTCCTGGCTTCGGTGAAAAATTTATTGCAAGTGCCTATGTATTGCGCACGGGTAAGAAGGTTGCTGTGACAAGAATGGAATTGCACAATTGTGATGATTTGCTGATCGCGGTTGGCACAGGTGCCTACGTGATAAGCTGAACTTAGCCAATCAGTTACCAGACCACGGATTGAGGTCAATTTGGAAGCACAAGAACACGAAGAGCGATTATTCCACCTGTTTGAAGGAAGTGCCTCGCAGAACGAAGCAGAGTTAGACCCCAAAATAGCATTTGATCTTGGGACAGGCCGAATGCTTTTGGAGGCAAGACTGCAACGGGATATGTCACTTGCCGATGTCGCCCAGGCGTTGATTCTGCCAGAAAGAGTCATTGAGGCGATTGAAAATCGAGAATACTCGAAGATACCAAGCATTGCGTACGCAACAGGCTACGTCAGGGCCTATGCAGAATTGGTTCAGCTTGATGCGGATGAACTGATAAAAGCCGACCCTGATCTCGGACTTTCAGCAATCACCAATGATGTGAGTTCGAGCCAAGAAATCACCGCTCCCCCTGCTGTTGAGCGCTCCTTTCGTGATCGATTGAGAGTATTCAACTCACTGTCAAAAGCTATCTTTGCTCTCATTCTGGTTACTGCTCTGGTTCTGGGGTGGGTATTTAGAGAGGATATCAGTACGTGGTTCACGGAACTGGTGATTTCTGGGAAAATCAGCCAGGTCGAAGAAAGTGCTGACCCACAGAACTTTCAACCTCTATCGAACTGATTGGTTTCAGCAATAGTATTTAGCTTGATTCTGCTTCTCTACTGCAAAATGACGAGTG
>CAZYSR010000027.1:0-4315 GCA_964649525.1 uncultured Gammaproteobacteria bacterium | reverse complement strand
TCCGAAAATCATGCTGTTCGATGAACCGACGTCTGCACTTGACCCGGAAATGATCAAGGAAGTGCTCGATGTTATGATCCAGCTCGCACAGAGTGGTATGACCATGCTTGTTGTCACACACGAAATGGGTTTTGCCAAAACCGTAGCAAATCGGGTCATTTTCATGGATGAAGGCGAAATCATTGAGCAGAATGAGCCATCTGAATTTTTTGACAACCCACAAAACGATCGCACTAAACTGTTTTGGAGCCAGATTTTGTCCCACTGATTTCCGTCGACTGAGTCGCAAGTGTGAATTGGAAGTGTTTAACTTCCATTACTGGAGTCGTCTGGACATTCCAGAGGTTTGGACTATTGAGCGGTAGAATTTTGTTTTTCGTGCTCATCTGAATTGACCCGCCCCAACGTTCTCATCCTTTGCTCTGATGAGCACTCACCTCGCTACACCGGTTGCTATGGGCACCCGGCCGTAGTTTCACCAACGTTGGACAAATTATCGGAACGAGGCACAACTTTTGATAATGCCTACTCACCCTCACCCATTTGCGTACCGGCACGCGCTTCTCTGGCGACCGGGTTGCAAGTTCATCAAACCAGATGCTGGTCGTCGGCGCAGGCATACTGTGGGCAGATGGAAAGCTGGATGCATCGGGCAAGAGACCATGGATGTACGGTAATTTCATTCGGTAAACTTCACTTTCGAAGCAGCCGCGATGATAATGGCTTTAGCGAAGAGATCTTGCCAATGCACTTGGCATTTGATGGCCTTGGGTGGCCAACCGGATTGCTTCGTGATCCCTTGCCTGTTTTCCAGTCGGCCCATGAGCTGGCGGAATTGACCGGTTGCGGAGAAAGCGAATATACCGAATACGATCGCAGAATTACAGAGGCTGCCTGTGATTGGCTTCGAAACAATTCGAACCAATCACGCCAGAAACCCTGGGTATTGTTTGTCTCATTTGTAAGTCCACACTACCCACTGACAGCACCGGAACCTTTCTACAAACTTTACGAGCATTCAGATCAGCTTGGCAGGCCAATACACGGTTCGATAAACGGTTATGCACAACACCCAGTGCTGAAAGAAATTCGCGGATTCTGGAACTACGATGACTTTTTTACGGATGAGCTGCGCATCGAAGCAAGAAAAAATTATTTTGGCCTGATCAGTTTTCTTGATGACAATATCAGGCAGGTGCTCAGAGCACTGGAAGCCCACAATAGTTCACGCGACACACTCATTCTTTACACTTCTGATCATGGCGAAATGCTCGGGCATCTGGGTTTTTGGGCGAAGTCTGTGATGTACGAGGATTCGGTTGGCGTGCCACTAATAGCCACTGGCGGTGGTTTTAAACGGCAACGTTGCGGTGCACCGGTCTCACTGACCAACATCAACAACACAGTGCTAGAGGCAATCGGAATTGAGCACACCGCTGGCACATCGTGTCTTGACGAACCCCTGCAAAGTGTGGCATCTTCACCTGAAGTTCCACGCTTCACCTTCTCCGAGTATCACGATGGCGGCACACCCGTCGGATATTTCATGATTCGTGAAGACGACTTCAAACTGGTTCACTATGCCGGCGGACATTTTGCGCAACTATTCAATGTCAGCGAAGATCCCTGGGAGATTAACGATCTTGCTCATAATCCAGCATATACACAACAATTGAATCAACTGCAAGAGCGGCTGTATACGTTGCTCGACCCTAATGCGGTTATGGAAGACTACACTCGCGATCAAGTGGCCTTGATCAATCAACTGGGTGGGCGAGAAAAAATACTTGCTATATCGGAATTCAATCACACGCCACTGCCAAACCCGTAGTTCCAAAATTTCTCGTTATAGCGGATTGACATCCAGATAAACATTTTCGAGGGTAAACCGTTCCTGATCATCTTCAACCGAAAGCCACCCGCGACTGTCTTTTCGAGTGAAGAACCGAAATTCAAAACCTTCATCATCTTCATCGTGGTGCAAGGCATAGCCGATTGCCTGTCCATCTTTTGAATCTATCGCTTCGTACATCAAGCGAACCAGTTCACCGGGACGGAACACTTCCTTGGAAGAAATGATTTTGACATCAGGTGATGCCTTCCAATTCGGGGTGATTTCAAAGCCATTCTTCTTGCTGCTGTATGGTGTAACTTCTTTCGATCCGATCTCTGTACGATCGCCACTTTCGAGATAGCTCAAACGAACATTTTCGATTTTCAGACCTTTTCTTGAATCCTCAAATGAAGCTTCGCTGAGATCAATAATGACCACACCGCGATTGCCTAGAACTTCAACCGAATTTCCGTGCACCACAGCAGCTGTATCTAGACCCACGCCAATTCCATACTGCATACCGAATTGATGCATGGCTACTAATGATGTTGCAAACCGACCTCGACTGAAATAGTGCTGATCAATGTACCACTCATGCTCCAGTAACCCTAGACCATTGGCAAAATCTTCATCTTCCAATTCGCCTTCATCTAGCGCATGGAAAGGATCGGCTTGAGTTGATACAACAACTCGTCCAGGAATGCCGCCAACGATTAAAGACCCACTATCGTAGGCCTCCTGAATCGCACTTGACAGCGCTGTTGGCCTGCCTCTGCGATCAAACAAGACTGTTGACAAACGCTCAGGCTTTCCACCGACAAAAAACACCGAACTTGCACCTTGAATTCGCTCGGCCGTCGCCTCATCCTTTTTCAGATAACGCTGGTCAGTTGAAAATTCTTGAAACTCTTCTGCTAGTGGAATCAGATCAGCGACTTTTCCATATCGCTGATAGGCACGCAGGGTAAACCCTCCATACAATTTTGGTCGTTCATGAGCGGCTGCAATGACGAGATGCTCACCATCTCGACGCTCGGACAAGCGAACCAGATTTCGCCATACGATCTGATTTTTTAGCGGCAGTACATCACCGACAACCATAATCAGACCGTCCGCTGCGAATGAAGACAGCGGCATTGTAGTAAGCCAAACAAAGAGTGCCAGAATAGGCACCATTTTCATCTTCAAGTTCTTTAGTCTCCGAATGTAGTTGAAAATCATCGTTGATTGTCAAATTTTCGATTTTTTATACACGCAAATTTGTCAGTTGAGCATATAGATGCGGAAGTACTTCCGGCATTGCGTTCAAGTGTGAATAAATCGCATAGTTCCCTGTTCCAAAAAGATGATTAAGGTAGCGAGGGCCTTCCTGGTCAATCGTCAGTCCAAAACAGACAACACCGTTTGCACGCTGCTCCATCAGTGCCCGACGAGCGTCTTCCAGCGCATATTTTCCTTCATAACGATCAGTCGGATCATGCGGCTTTCCATCTGTCAGTATCAACAGCAGTTTTTGTCGGGTTTTTCTCTTTGCCAGCTTCGCACCGACATGACGGATTGGCGCACCGATTCGAGTGTAATACTGAGGCTTCACTTCGAGAATGTTTTTCTGAACAGATGCATCATAAGGCTGATCGAAAGTCTTTATGCGGTCGCAACGCACCCGCAACCGACTGTCGCTCGAAAAACTGTATAGCGCAAATTCATCACCAACACAACGTAGCACCTCGGCCAACACCGCCAATGACTGCTTAGCGATTTCAATCACTCGCACATTTCCGACTCTCGCCTGGGTTGACCGTGATGCATCCATGAGTACTGCAACTGAAATATCGCGCTGCTGACGAATTCTTTCGCGATAGTATCTCGTATTCTGTACACCACAGCCCTTTCTGTCACCAACATAACTGACAACTGCATCGATATCAATATCTTCTCCGGATTCTAAAAATCGTTTCCAACCAGGTTCCTGCTGAACCAACATGTACTTTCTTCGGACTTTTTCAACCAGTGCCGTAAAGCGATAATCCAAATCCGCACTATAGCCTCCTTTTGGTGGCTGCTCCATCAGTCGACACCAGTTTCGTCGGTATACCTGATCAAAGCAATTCCATTCCGGATAGACAAAGTGATCCTGAATCGCCGCCAGTCCCTCTATCGGTTCGACAATTTGATCGGCATCAAACCGACCTGTTTTGACCGACTCCAAATCCCCGAGTTCGGGTTGCGGATTCCGCTGAGTTTTAAACCATCGCAGCCGGAATTTAGGTGCTCTAGTGCTACGATATGACCAGAGCGGTACGGGCAAAAATGGCACAGTTCGTCCGTGCCATGGTGTCTTATCATCGAAGCTCTCCCCTTCTCTGGCCCACTCAACTAGCTGGACTAGCGATTCTTCTTGACAAGGCTGCTCACTGCCGAGTTCATAGCGAATTGCAGACTCTAGCACAAGGGCGGGATTGCGAGTCCCTGGTCTTGGGT
>CAZYSR010000026.1:0-12738 GCA_964649525.1 uncultured Gammaproteobacteria bacterium | reverse complement strand
CAAGCATCCGGTTAATATTCTGATTTTTGGCGCAGCTGACATTTTGATGCGTCCAGTCGTAGAACAAATCAAGAATCTTTTGCCAACATCGTCGAATTGTTATGTTGTTGGCAACAAGTACGATATAGGTCTCACTAATCTAGTTCGAATGGAGCGGAGAACTGGTCAGATAGAAAAATTATTGAAAAATTACAAATATTCAGATGGAGCTCTCGACGTAACATCAATTCGATCTTATGATTCTCTTATGACAGGACTCGAACATCTTGAGAGAAAATCCAAGAGTTTTGTTTGGAGACACCACAATCTAGATAGCATTTCGGATAGTAAAGATTATTACTATATAGTCGTAGATCTGTTGACTAAGTATCTGATTGAAAAGAATATTAATTTAATCTTGTTTTTTGAGATCCCACATCTATTTTCGGATACGGTTTGCTACCAAATTGCAAAAGAAAATGGTATTGAAACTTTGATTCTCACACCTTCAATTTTTCCAGACCGATTTTTTTCCTTGCAGTCAATTGAAGACAATGGAAGATTTCCAGATACGCTTCATGAAGAAAAATTCGATTCATATGCCATTGACCCTAAAGAAGAAAAAGTTTGGCAATACATGATAGGAATAGAACAATATCGTGGTGAACTCGGAACCTTAAACTGGCAAGGAATTTTGATGTTATTTGTGAACATCATTTCTACACAGCCTTCGAAAATTCTAAAAATTAAATCGCTCCTTCAATACTTAAAGCGAATGCGGCGGATAGCATCCACACTGCCAAAGTGGCGTTATCCATTCTCAAATTACTTTGATACCCGTCATTTAGATTATTTCGAAACTATTATTGAACACGAAAATAAAGACTTCGACCTTGATCTCAAATTCGTATATTTCCCCTTACATCTTCAGCCGGAGATGACGACCGCGGCAATAGGAGGGCTATATTCGGATCAATTGCTCGCTATAGAGAAACTGAGCAGAATATTACCTTCAAATTATTATATTTTTGTCAAGGAAAATCCAAAACAAGGTGGTCAAATGCGTGGCCAGCATTTCTTTGGCAGGCTAAACCGAATTCAAAATGTACAGTGGCTACCTTCGTGGGCTAACACTCACGAATTAATCGACAAGTGTCAATTTGTTGCAACAATTACTGGCACAGTAGGTTGGGAAGCAGTTTGTAAAGGTAAGACCGTCCTGGTTTTTGGAATGCCTTGGTACCGAAATCTAGCTGGGGTAATTTCATTCCATGAAGGGCTGATTTTTGAGGATATCTCCAAATGCAGAATTGAGCATGATCAATTGGAAAGGCAAGTTGGGCAATTGCTTGCTCGATCTCACGTTGGTAACATTGAACCTCTCAAAAGACGACATTCAAGCGGCGGCTATGACCTAGAATCAAACGCAAATTTGGTAGTAAACTCGGTAGCTCAACTGATTGAACACAAGATAGAAACCACTTTTGTTTCTTAGTGAAAAGCCTAAATACGAAGAATGGCATGCATGGATGCTGCAAATCTACTTTAGCATCTGTAGATCATTGTTACGGTGAGTTGGAATTGCCGCACCACGAACTTGGCGTTGATACAATACTGCGGCTTAAGTCTGTTAAAGTCAAACTAATTCGTTAGAAAGAAATACTAATCAGTTGTATAGGTTTATTCAACGGAATTACCAGTGTGCTGGTTTAAAATTACTTTCAAATTCAATCAGTTATTTTCAATCGTGTCACTAAAGAATTCTCCATGCTGACTTATTGCACTCGGTGCATCATGCCCTCCACAAAACCTGATCTCTATATTGATGAGACAGGAGTTTGTTCTGCCTGCCAAAACTTCGAGGACCGCACTGAAATTAACTGGGAAGAGCGTCAAAACGAACTAATCAATATTCTTGAGCGGTATCGAAACAAAGATTTCAGTAACTATGATTGTATTGTCCCCGTCAGTGGTGGTAAGGATAGCCATTTTCAGGTAATCAAATTGCTTCAACTTGGATTTAATCCACTTTGTGTGACTGCAACTACAGACAGTCTCAGCAAGATCGGCCGTCGCAACATTGAAAACCTTAAATCTCGCGGCGTAGACTATATAGAAGTCTCAGTCAATCCTCTGATTCGTCGACGAATCAACAAATTTGCCTTAGTGCAGATAGGCGATATTTCTTGGCCAGAGCATGTGACGATATTCACCATTCCAGTTCGGATCGCGGTGCAGCTAAACATACCTTTAATTGTCTGGGGCGAAAACCCGCAAAACGAATATGGTGGACCTGCTGCAGCAGGCAAAGGTCGCGTGCTGAACAGAAGTTGGCTGGAGGAATTTGGAGGGCTACTGGGCCTTCGGGTCTCTGATCTTATTGGGCAGGAGGGTATGGAGTCAAAGGACCTCATTCAATATCGATATCCTGACGAATCTGAACTACTACGCGTTGGAGTAACCGGTTTGTTCTTGGGATATTTTGTTCCTTGGGACGGTTATGGAAATGCTCTGCGTGCCCAAGGCTATGGGTTTGAGACCTATAACAAGTATGTTGAGGGTTCGCTTGCGAATTACGAAAATTTGGACAATTACCAGACGGGCATCCACGACTACTTTAAATTTCTGAAATACGGGTTTGGTCGAGCGACTGACATCGCTTGTATGCACATCCGACGGGGACGTCTGACCCGTGAAGAAGGAATGGCATTGGCCCGACTTCATGATGGTAAGTTTCCTTGGGAATATCTAGGCCGCGGTCTTGCAGATATTTTGGAAGAAATTGACATGACAATAGAAGAGTTTGTTGAGGTCTGTGATCGTTTCACCAATAGGAAGTTGTTTCGCATAAATAACCGTGGTGAACTCATTAAAGATTCTGACGGTAGCTTGTCCAAGATAAATTACGACAACAAATGAACGAAGTTGCTATCGTCGATTTCGGCTTGTGCAACCTTGATTCGATTGTCCGCGCTGTGGAGCAGTGTGGAGGACGGGCGAAGGTGGTCGCAGAACATTCACAACTAACAGGAGTGGACAGCATAGTTTTGCCAGGCGTCGGTACTTTCAGTGATGCTATGCGTAATCTCAGTGAGCGTAGATTAGATCAGGCACTTACCGAACAGGTTGTTTATAAAAAAATTCCATTTCTTGGGATTTGTCTTGGTATGCAGTTAATTGCGACTAAAGGAACTGAGCAAGGCAATCACGATGGTTTAGGCTGGGTAAATGGAGAAGTTGTCAAGCTAGAGCAACGCAGATCTGATGAGCGGTCCCTGCATATCGGCTGGAACGAAGTCCACTACTCTCGGGAGTCAGATTTGTTCGATGGAATCGACAATAAGACTGATTTCTACTTTATGCACAGTTATCACCTTGTGTGTGAGGAAACGCGAGAAGTTGTAGCTACAACACCATATTGTGGGGAATTTACTTCGGCTGTCTGCCTTGGACATATCTGTGGCGTACAATTTCACCCCGAAAAAAGTCAGAAAGCCGGATTTCAGGTACTGCGCAACTTCCTCAAGTTTTAGAGTTGTATGCTAAAAACTCGTATCATGCCAACCTTGCTGCACAAGGATGTTGGTCTTGTCAAGGGTAAAAGGTTTGACTCATGGCGTCAAGTCGGTTCAGCTATGCAGGCGATTAAGGTTTACAACATGCGCGAAGTAGATGAATTAGCATTTCTTGACATTTCTGCAACACCAGGTAGGCGCGATCCAGATTACGATCTCATTGACAATCTTGCAGATGAATGCTTCATGCCATTAACTGTGGGCGGTGGCATACGAACTTCAAATCATATTCGTCGTCTACTTTCTGTCGGTGCTGATAAGATTTGTATCAACACAGCAGCCGTTGAACAATTGAATTTTGTCGAGGAAGTTGCCCAGCAATTTGGCTCCCAGTGTATTACTATTTCAATTGACGCACACATTGACTCTACCGGACATTACAAAGTGGTTACGTGCTGTGGAAAGACTCCTACTAAGTTAAATCCAGTAGATCATGCTAGGAATGTGGAGGCGCGAGGTGCTGGTGAAATACTTCTAACTTCAATTGACCGTGATGGAACCATGACAGGATATGATCTTGATCTTACGAAGCAAGTGTCAGAAGCCGTTTCAATTCCAGTCATAGCATCAGGTGGTGCTGGACACTATGAGCACATGTTGGAAGCACTGACTAAAGGCGGCGCTTCCGCTGTGGCCGCTGCGAGTATTTTTCATTTCACTGAACAAACACCCCGGGAAGCAAAGCGATTTCTGCATGCAAACGGAATTCCGGTTCGTCCAGTTTAGGTACGAGACAAGAGATATGGATGACCCAAAGTTCGAGACCTCTCAAAGTTCATTTTGGCGTGGTGAATTCGGCGACGCTTATACTGAACGAAATTTAATTTCTCCAGAATTTCTGAGTGCCCGTATCGCTTTGTGGGGAAGAATCATGGAAACATTAGCAGGTGCACCCCCAGAAAGCATTCTTGAAGTCGGTGCGAATTTGGGGATTAATCTACAGGCGCTCGGATACCTGACCTCAGCAGAGTTGTTTGCGGTTGAGCCTAATGCACTGGCACGAGCACATTTATTGGAAAGTCAAGTGGTTCCTGCTGACAACATAAAAGACTGTCTGGCCCATGACTTAAATTTCCGGGAAGGATCTATTGACCTAGTTTTCACGAGTGGAGTTTTAATTCACATTCATCCGGAAAATTTACTGCGGTCCTGTTCAGAAATTTACAGAGTCTCACGCCGGTACATAGTTTGTATTGAGTACTTTTCTGACAAACCAGAAGAAATTCCTTACAGAGGTCATGAAGGAGTGCTTTTTAAGCGCGATTTCGGGAGCTTTTGGATTGACAACTTTCCTGATTTAGAAACCAGAGATTACGGTTTCGTATGGAAGCGTGTAACCGGACTAGACAACCTGACATGGTGGGTATTCGAAAAACCCGTATGACCGCTGACAAAATACCCATGTGAATTCGATACAGTGAATCGAATTAGTAGTCAGTCTTGATATAGTGAAAACTATAGGCACCAACAACAAAATCTATCTTTCATTCATGAGTAATTCGAGGTGGCCGTACAACATTTCTGGGCAATTACACCTCTTTGTAAGAGAATAGAAAAGTAGAGGTGATCTCAGGTGTCAACGGCACAGGTTAGTCGAATTGAACATGAACAGTTGCAAATACTAGCTTTTAGTACGGCAAACTCTACCTTGCAGGCAATTACCGCTGAACTGAGGTCACAACTGCCTAGTTCCGCTAAACTAATCGTAGCAGGAAAAAAAGATACAGACATCGTGATGTCTGGCTTAATTCGGGTAAAGAGAAGAGGGAAGAATGTTAAGTATTGGTGGCGAGAAGATTTCAAAGGAATTGCTAACGAACTAAACCTGAGCAATTCATTTTATGAAGATACTTTTGAAGTCATTGATCATCTCCAACGAAGGTCCAAAGACTTTACCTGGTCTCATCATAATCTATTGAGCATTTACGAATGCAAGCACTACTGCCATGTAGTAGCTGATGCGATTGCCAATTTTTTGATGCGAGAGAAAATTAATTTAATTTTGTTTTTTGATATTCCTCACTTGTTCTATGACAATATTGCTTACCAAATTGCGAAAGCAAAAGGAATAGAAACTCTCATTTTTTTCGATTCGATATTCCCGAATCATTTTGTCTCTTTTCGGTCTATTAGCGATTTTGGTAGATTACCAAAAAATCTTGAAGATGAAAAAGCGACGAATTTCACCATTGATCCAGATGAAATCCCTGAGTGGCATTTCCTGAGAGATGTTCGGCAATATCGAGGTGAACTTGGGAAGTTGAACTGGCAAGGTATTCTTTTGCTTTTTGCACACATGTTGAAAAATGAATCTTCTAGATTGCTGAATCTCACATACTGGATTCAATCGATAAAACGGATGAAAAAAATATCTGAGGAATTCCCGAAGTGGCGCTACCCATTTTCTAGATACTTTCAGATTAGACACCTTGATTATTTTGAAAAAATTTTGGAATACGAAAACTCCGAATTTGATCTTGACCGAAAGTTTGTTTACTTTCCTTTGCATTTACAACCTGAAATGAGTACATCAACATTGGGTGGTGCTTACTCCGACCAGTTATTGGCGATTGAAAAGCTTGCACAAATTATTCCTGATGACTATTTCATCTACATAAAAGAAAACCCCAAACAACGAGGACAAATGAGAGGTAGACAGTTTTTCAGCCGACTTAACCGCATACGTAAAGCACAATTGCTACCATCCTATGTCGATACTCATGAGGTAATAAAACGTTCGCAATTTGTTGCTACGATCACTGGTACAGCAGGATATGAAGCAATCTGCAAGGGGAAAAATGTACTGTATTTTGGCATGCCTTGGTATCGTGACTTAGAAGGCGCAATAGAGTATCACGATGGCATTTCGCATGAAGACATCATTAGTCAATCAATTGATCATGCCAGTTTAGAACAACGCACAGGTTTTTTAAAAACAAGATTACATGATGGTTCAGTAATTGACATAAGTGGAGCTTCTGATGGACGCCACAGAGTCAAATCTAACGCCAAAACAGTTGCGAATTCGATTTTGCGTTTGATCCGAAATGAAGTTGATACAACATTTGTAAATGTTGAGTAGTTGCATCACCTCTTAATCCATAGATAGAACTGATTCTTTGGATGGCGATAAGAATTGAGATGTCATAGCACACAATCTCTCCACTCATTTATTTCCTTGCATATACCCTTTAAGTGAGAATTAAGATCAACAAAATTCTATTTGTCGGAAAGTCATTTTGTAGCGATGAAGTAGTCAAGTATTTGGAAGACGCATCGCACCAAAATGCTGTCCAAATCTTTTTCTTTCATCCTTCTGATATTTCGGCTGAGGAAGTTTTTGATACTGCCATCAATTTGAGTCAAGAAGTCAACGAGTTGACTAGTGGAGACGCACAAAATGGCAATGACCAAGAGATCCTTAGCATTTCTCCAGGTCAGCAATTGGCCACCGCATTAATTCAGGAACATGAACATCGAAATAGAGAGAACTCCTTATTCTTTCACGATAAATTACATGCAAACCACATGCTTTGGAGTCTGATTCAAAGCTATCTCAATGAAAACAAAATAGATTCTGTGGTCTTCTTTCGCCGTCCAGAGAATTTGATTGAAGTGATTGTTTATCAGGTGGCAGATGCTCTTAATTTGAGTTTATTGATATTGCATCAATCAATATTTGACGGAAAATTTTTCTCCTATCGAACGTTATCTGATATTGGTAATTTTCCAACAAATCCAGAAAGCAAACTCCAAGACACTCAAGCTGAAGATGACGACATTCTGTTGAATGGATACTCTGAATGGCCTTCGTCACGCCAAGTCACTAATCAGGGCGATGTATTGAGAGTCATAAAATTTTTGCTTCGTGTACGATCATTCAGACTTTTTGATCCTGTGTACATATTTAGACGGGCCAGGAATCTACAAGATGCTCCACTTAAAATCGAGAACTGGCGTGATGAATTTGCAAAGTTCTTCTACTGTAGTCGCACCGATTATTTTGAGTTTTTTACAAGCGAATATGATGAAGAGTTAACTGACCAGAGTTTTGTGTATTTCCCCTTGCAAACGTTGAGCAACCTGAATTCGGAAATATTGATAAACCGATATTCTGACCAATTACTGGCCATTGAACAACTTTCGAAACTACTACCGACCGATTGCAAAATTATCGTTAAGGGAATCTCTAAATCCGAGCCTGATTACCTCACTCCAATGTTTTTTCATCGAATTAAACGAATCTCAAATTTAGTTCGTGTTCCGAGTTACGTAAGTTCAATGCATTTGATCGAAAAGTGTGAATTCCTTGCCACGGTGAACAGCTCTCAAGGCTGGGAAGCGTTAACTTGTGGGAAGAAGGTTTTAACTTTCGGATATCCGTGGTATCGGAATATGCCAGGTGTAATTTTGTACCACAAGGATATTCAGTACAACAACTTATTTTTATCTTCATTCGAACAATCAGATTTGAAATCAAAGTTACGGGAGTTGCTTTCTAGATCACATGCCGGCGTATTACTACCAAACTCCGATCAAAACACGTTGAACCTTCACACAAAAGACAATGCTGAGATTGTGGCAAATACCATTTATGACTTAGTGTTCGAACGAGTTGATACGACTTTTTGCAACTCTAGCTAACTCTGCCAGTTCAATTGCTTTAGAGTAAGTCGTTCTCTTGCAAGCAAATTTCCGTTCTTCAAAAAATTATGAATCGAATCTGGGAAGTATTTGTCAGGACCAGTCATATATTCAAGTGAGTAACGCACGTGGGAGATTCCTCCCATCTGTTCCGATAATTTGAAAAAACTCCAATAGAAGGGTTTTGAATTGGAGATAAATTTTGCTAGTGCCCCATAAAAGAAGGTAAGACAAGTTTTAAACTCCAGACAATTCTTTCCATAGAGTGCCGATTCGCCTCAAGTAACGCTCGCTTGGAAAGTTCTTCACTACCAAAGTCATTCAATTTGACCTCCTACAGAACGCAGCGAAACAAAAAAGGTGTGTTAAGCCTCTAACACTGAATTGTATTGTCTGATTCTCTTGTGCCTTACTAGATTGATTCAGTGAAAATCTTGGGTTTCTTTTGATGGTTATTTTTGCGACGCGCATATTGAGTTTTCGCTTCATTTTTTTAAAGTCAATCAACTAAATATAAGCGGAAACTTTGAAATAAATTGATAGCCGAGAAGGGTGCATTGTTGCCTACTGATTTATAATTATTAACATCAAAATCATACTAAATCTGCTATTGACCTGCCTAGCCCCAAAGTAGGAATATTTGGGGAAATTGGATGCCAAAAATATTGAAATCGCCCAGACTCAATCAGTCTAGCAAATTGGCAATGACTATCGGAATGTTTGGGATATTGCTGCTTTGGTTTGTGTCTGCCTGGCTCATGCTCGCGTTGGTCACTTACTCTCCTTCTGACCCAGGTATGAGCTGGAGTTCTACTTCTACAGAAACTGTCATTACAAACTCCGGTGGGCGTATTGGGGCGTTGGTGGCAGATGTTGGCCGAACTGTTTTTGGATTTACGATTTTTTTGTTGCCTGTCGTGTTGGCTATTGCTGGCTGGTTCTGGTTAAGAACGCTACTGAGGAACGAATCAACTCGAAACTATGCAATTATTCTTTTTGCAATCGGAATTGTCTTTACCTTACTCAGCGGAAGTGGGCTAGAGAATCTGCACGCTACGTACCAATCCCAAAATCACATTGGAGGAATTGCTGGGTATGAAGTATCTCGGCTTCTTGAGAGATACCTAGACACTCAATACGCCACAGCTCTGTTAATTGTCATATTTGTAGTTGGTTCTACATTCTGTAATCTTATCCCTTGGCTAAGAATCTTCAGCATTACGGGAAAATCAATATTCGCATTTTTTGGTCTGTTTGCAGGGGGAGTGAGTCGACGCTCAAAATTGCCTAGAGAAAAATCCCCAGAAAAGCGGGCAGAAAAGAGCAAATCCCGAACTATTTCCAAATCTACTGCAAGCTCATTTTTTGGAAAGAACGCAGAAAATGCAGGCGCAAACAAAACAAAACAGGCACCAAAAGCGAAAGCTCCAACCAGACGGACTAGTTCGAGTCTCGGTCAACGAAAAGAGCCGGTGATCGTACCGATTAATACTTCAGATAGTAGACCGCAACCAGCACAAAAACCTCGTAGCCAGCCCAATCAAAAGGCATCACAGCGAGTCGAACCGCTGGTGGAAGCATCTTTAGTTCCACCAGGTACTGATTTTCCTGATACCTCCATATTGGACCCAACGGAGACTTCTGCCTATGCTTATTCTCAAGAAGAGATCGTTGAGATGGGGGAAAGAATTGAATCAATGTTGAGTGAGTTCAATGTTGAAGTAACAGTGCGCAACGCACAGCCAGGTCCGGTGATTACTCAATTTGAGATTGAACCTGCTGCTGGTGTGAAAGCTATCCAAATCGTTAATCTTGCGAACGATCTTGCACGGACCTTGGCGGTGCAGAGTGTACGCGTTGTCGACAAAGTTCCAGGAACTTCGTTTGTCGGCTTGGAAGTGCCGAATAAGTTGCGTGAAACTGTTAGATTGGTCGATGGGCTGGAATCAGAGGCATATAAAGAATCTGATCACCCACTGACCATTGTCTTGGGGAAGGATATACGTGGGCAAACTGTGGTGGCAAACCTTGCCGCGATGCCACACTTATTAATTGCGGGTACGACTGGTGCTGGTAAGTCTGTTTGTTTGAATGCCATATTGTTGAGTTTTCTCTTTAAATCAAGCCCAGATCAACTGCGTCTGATTATGGTGGACCCGAAGATGCTTGAGTTTTCTGTTTATGAAGGTGTTCCTCATCTTCTGGCGCCTGTCATCACCGATATGAATAAGACCAACAATGCTCTCCATTGGTGTATTTCAGAGATGGAAAGAAGATTTGCATTGATGGCGGGACTTGGCGTAAGAAGTATGGAAAACTACAATGACCACATTAAAAAAGCTAGACTGCCCGTTTTAGACCCGACCGCTCTTGATCCGGAAAAGGCAGAGCCACTGAAGCTGTTTCCATATATTGTTCTAGTGATCGATGAACTATCCGACCTGATTATGGTGATGGGTAAGAAGGCTGAGGAGCTAATCATTCGAATCGCACAAAGAGCACGTGCTGCAGGAATTCATTTGATTGTAGCCACTCAGAGACCGTCAACAGATGTGATACGCGGAGTTCTAAAGGCAAACATTCCAACCAGAATCGCTTTCAGAGTCGCGTCGAATGCGGATTCCAGAACAATTTTGGATCAAACTGGGGCAGAGCACTTGCTCGGGAAGGGCGATATGTTGTTTATTCCACCCGGCAGTTCGACGCTTAAGCGAGTCCATGGAGCCTTTGTGTCTGATGATGAAGTGAAAAGAGTGGTTGATCACCTTAAGCGAGATAGTGAACCAAACTATGATGAAAACGTAACTGAATCTTTGGAAGGGGAAGCCAGTGCGCAGGGAATCTTTTCCAATGGTAGCGAGGTTGTAGATGAAATGTATGAGCAGGCGCTGGACATTGTCAGTCGTTCAAAGACAACATCAATTTCAAAGATACAGCGTGAGTTGCGAATTGGTTATAACCGGGCTGCACGAATCATTGATTCAATGGAAAGCGAAGGTGTTGTCAGTTCACCGCAAAGCGGCGGTGTGCGAAATGTGCTGATTTCGAATCCGGATAATTAAAAGTGCTCAAATCTCGTAAAAAGTTAGGAAAGCTTGTTGTTCTATTGTCTCTGCTGATGGTCCCACTTGGGGCAGCAGGTTCAACTGCACTGGAAAGAATGTCTAACTTTTTCTCGAACCAGAGTACATACTTTGCTGAATTCAATCAAGTGATTCTGGATGAAGGGCTTAATCTAGTTGAGGAAAGTACGGGTCTAATGTGGCTTTCACGGCCAAACCAATTTCGCTGGGAGTATTCTGAACCGTTTGAACAAACCATCGTTAGTGATGGCACTGGTGTATGGGTCTATGATGCTGAACTTGAGCAGGCGAGCGTCAGGAATTTATCCGAAGTTATTGATCAGAGCGCAGCAGAGATAATCACCGGAGCAGGAAATATTGAGGACAGATTTTTCGTTGATGATTTGGGTACTCAAGGAGCACTAGCGTGGGTCTCCATTAGTCCGATAGACCCGGAGAGCTCTCAGTTTGAATCGATGCGATTGGGCTTCGATGAAATTACCTTGAGAACGATGGAAATATTGGATGCTCTGGGAGATACTACTCGAATTCAAATGTTTGATGTTGTACTTGGAAGTTATTTTCAAGACAAAGTGTTTCAGTTTGAACTTCCTGAAGGTGTGGACCTGATTGACTCGCGGGAGACTTCAAACCAGTCTCAATAATTTCTATTTTTGGAAAATTCCAGTTCTCAAGAAAGTTTGGCGCTAACTCCTTTAGCGGAGTTAATGAGACCAAAAATCCTCGAAGATGTATATGGCCAAGACCATATTTTGGCACCTGGCAAACCTCTGCGGGCGGCAGTTAAAAACAAAGTTCCTCATTCCATGGTGTTTTGGGGACCTCCTGGTAGCGGCAAAACGACTTTAGCACGAATTATCTCGAACGAATTTGAAGCTCAACTATTAACGCTATCCGCCGTTGAAAGCGGAATCAAGGACATTCGGCAAGCAATTACCGAAGGACAGAGGGCCAGGCGGGAAAATAGGGCTACAGTACTGTTTGTCGATGAAGTCCATCGTTTCAACAAATCTCAGCAGGATGCATTTCTACCGCATATTGAGTGTGGAGATTTGATTTTTATCGGTGCGACGACAGAAAATCCAGGGTTTGAATTAAATAGTGCATTACTGTCTCGACTTAAAGTCTACGTACTTAAGAAGCTGCAGTTGGAAGATTTGCAGAAGATTATCGATCGTAGTCTCCAATTGGGTTCCAAATTTCTACCACCTGATTTTGAAATTTCGGATGAGGCACGGGAAATATTGGCTCAATGTGCTGGCGGGGATGCGCGTATAGTTCTGAACTTCATTGAAGTTGCTGCGAGCTTAGTTCAAGCTCAAGGAGTAAGTAAGGTAACTGCCAATCTGGCAGCAGAAATCGCTGGGCAGCCACTCGCGCGCTTTGACAAGCGAGGTGATACTTTCTTTGAGTTGATTTCTGCGTTGCACAAGTCGGTACGAGGCTCAGATCCGGAT
>CAZYSR010000025.1:0-2504 GCA_964649525.1 uncultured Gammaproteobacteria bacterium | reverse complement strand
ACCAGTGGCATTCGGGTTCGAGATGTATTTTTCATTGTTGATCGGGATGGAAATTACCTGGCAGACAAGGAAACTCAAAATGTACTTGCTGATGACATTCGGCAAGCGGTGGACAGCGTGGCGCGTCCTGCAAGTACACGAAATTCTTAACTCAAGGAGCATTCATGAGTAACCTGGAATCAACGATCAATGATGCGTTTGATCATCGCTCGACGATCAGCCCAAATAACTGCTCACCTGACATACGCAAGGCGATCGATAAAACTCTTGCAGCACTCAATGACGGGCAAATACGGGTAGCCGAAAAACTCAACGGCCAATGGCATGTGAATGAGTGGGTCAAAAAGGCTGTATTGCTATCGTTTCGTATTAAAGAGAATTCCGTCATACGTGATGGCGGCGCCACTTATTTTGACAAGGTCGACCGGAAATTCACCGATTTTGGCGAACAGGAATTCATTGCTGGCGGATACCGTGTCGTTCCACCAGCAACTGTCCGTAATGGTGCATTTATAGCCAGAAATGTTGTGTTAATGCCGAGCTATGTGAATATTGGAGCATACGTTGATGAAGGAACAATGGTCGATACTTGGGCGACAGTGGGGTCTTGCGCACAAATTGGCAAGAATGTACACCTGTCAGGTGGTGCTGGAATAGGTGGAGTGCTTGAACCACTTCAGGCAACACCAACCATCATTGAAGACGACTGCTTTATTGGTGCCAGAAGCGAAATCGTTGAAGGTGTCATTGTTGGTCAGGGTTCTGTGATTTCAATGGGTGTGTACATCGGTCAGAGTACAAAAATATTCAATCGAAATACTGGGGAAACCACCTTCGGTTATGTACCACCAGGTTCAGTAGTGGTGTCAGGGTCACTGCCTTCCTCTGACGGAAACTGCAGTCTGTACTGTGCAGTGATTGTTAAACAGGTCGATGAAAAAACCCGCAGCAAAACTTCGTTGAATGAGTTGCTGCGATTTGACTAAAACGTCACTCTTCAGTCAGCGTGACTGTCCGAGGATTGAGACTGGTGAATATTTCGTAGGGTATCGTGCCAGCCGCAACTGCCAAATCTTCGACGGGAAGACCATCTCCAAATAGTTTAACCGGAGTGCCGACTTTTGCGTCCGGAACCTGGTTTAAATCAACCGCTAGTGAATCCATCGACACGCGACCGATTACATTTACCTTACGATTGTTGATCAGAACTTTAGCGTTGTTTGAGGCACTTCGAAAGAAACCGTCTCCATAGCCTGTAGCAACAATTCCAATACTAGTTTTGTCAGTACACTTCCAAGTGCATCCATAACCAACGCTCTCACCTGCTGACAGTTTCTTTATTGAAATAATCTTCGAATAAAGATTCATCACTGGTTTGAGGCCAAGTTGGTGGGCAGGAATTTCAGGAAACGGCGAAGCACCGTAAAGCATAATTCCAGGTCTAATCCACCCTACCCGACTTTCTGGCCAGCGCAGTATACCTGCTGAGTTGGCGAGGCTTACGGAATGCCGCCAGTTTGTAGAGTAGCGATGAAATTGATCGATCTGCTGACTTGTAAACTGTGAACTAAGTTCATCAGCACACGCAAAATGCGTCATCAACCCCTTGATTCGAATTGAAGAATTTGACATAGCCCTTTCGATCGGTTTAACAAAGTCTTCAATTGAGAAGCCCAAACGATTCATTCCTGTATCAAACTTGATCCAAATTGCTAATTGATCAAATTTGACCGACTCCAGCATCTTGAACTGTTCATCACAGTGAATGACAGGGTCCAATGAGTAGCGACTTAGCAAATCAATCTGATCCGGTGAACTAAACCCTGACAGAATGGTGACTGGTTTACCAACTGAAGATTCTTTCAGGTTGACTGCCTCATCCACGCTGGCTACAGCGAACCCGTCGACATTTGACTCAAGAGTCTTTGCAACTCGAATCAGTCCATGTCCATATCCATCCTTTTTTACAACGGCCATTACTTGCGCAGTTGGCGCATGTTGGCGGGCTATCGACAGATTGTGCAGTAACGCGGCTGAGTTAACTGAGCCATAAACGTGCATGATCCCTGGGCTCAGAAAGGTTGGCTCAATTCAGGGTACATTGATTATTCGAAATCGTAGTCAGCCTTGGCGCGGGTTTCGAATCGTGTGCATTCTTTAACAAAATACAGTTCAACCATACCTGTTTCACCGTTCCGGTGCTTGGCAATAATGATTTCGGCCAGGTTTGGATCCTTGGTATTTGGATTGTAAATCTCATCTCGATAAATGAATAATATCAAGTCAGCATCCTGTTCAATTGCTCCCGAGTCGCGCAAATCAGCCATGATCGGTCGATTACGATTCTCAGCAGCTCGATTGAGTTGAGATAAACAAATGACTGGAATCTCCAACTCCTTCGCTAGAAATTTCAACTCGCGAGTAATCCCTGCGATTTCGTGAACCCGATTTTCAACCTTACTCTGCATCTGCAACAATTGCAGGTAATCCACAATCACCAAGTC
>CAZYSR010000024.1:0-3429 GCA_964649525.1 uncultured Gammaproteobacteria bacterium | reverse complement strand
CTTGCAATTCTATGGGCATACTGTTCCAAACTGGTTTTGCACCGGGTTATGTGCAGAAATGGGAAAGCACTGGACGAATCAAGTTCTCGCATGGTGCAAAGCCATCTCGTGTGGTGAAAATCTGGAAGGTCCATGGTTCCTTAGATTGGTTTCGAACACCTGATGAAAGAACCGTGGGACTGCCAGTCTTTGAATTGCCGTCTGTAGACTATACTCCACTCATCGTAACGCCTGGGCTCAACAAATATGAAAAGACTTACGAGGATCCGTTTCGAACCACGATCAACGGGGCAGATGTGGCTCTCAGAAACGCTTCAGCCTTTCTATGCATTGGCTTTGGGTTTCGAGATCAACACATCTATCCGAAGATCGTTGATCGATGCCGAGAGAAAAATGTACCAATCGTTGTGTTGGCACAGGCGCTGACGAATGAGGCCAGAGATTTTCTGCAAAATAGGGCCGGAACAAACTATCTGGGGATCGAACAGGCAGATCATGATAGCAAGGTTTACACTCCAGAGAATCCCGGCGGTGTTCTGATTCCCGTTGACAATCTTTGGTCCCTCGCTGGCTTTAATACTCTAGTGGTTTAGGTGACGCACATGTCTATATTCGATTTCTCTGACAACGAAGCGTTCGGAAGTGTTATCTCCGTTGATACTACAGCGGTTACAATCCGAGTGGATGACCTGGAGCGACTCAAGCGTCTCCAAGTGAACCGCCTGGCCGTCCTGCAGAGTAGCAAACCAGGTCAACACCTGATTGGTGTGGTGGTCAAAATCACCCGCAAGCCGGGCAATCATGAGCTAGGCGAAACCGAGTCGGTCGACGACGAGTTCGTCCCCAATGAGAACAATCTGGTGAGGATCGCGCTCATCGGGACGCTGCTGGACCGGGTCGGTGACGACCACAACGTGTTTCGCCGTACCTTGGAGACAGTGCCAGAGATTGATGCCAACTGCTTTTCCCTCGAAGGAGAAGGCCTGACACGCTTCATGCAGGTGATATCAGATGTGAAGACCGACGGACCAAAGTTGTCTCTAGGACACTTCACGCTTGATGATGAGGCCGTTGCCTATCTCAACGGAAACAAGCTATTTCAGCGGCATGCGGTTGTGGTGGGCAGTACCGGATCCGGAAAGTCTTGGACAACAGCGCGATTGCTGGACCAGATCTCGAGGCTGCCTCAGGCCAATGTAGTCCTGTTCGACATACATGGGGAGTATCGCCCTCTGGTGAGCGAGCCGTTCAGGCATCTAAGGATCGCAGGGCCGTCCGATATCGAGGTTGGTCGAGGATTGGATGACGGTGTGCTGCACCTGCCATATTGGCTCCTGGGGTATGAAGCAATGATTTCGATGTTCGTTGATCGAAGCGACCAAAATGCGCCGAACCAGTCAATGATCATGACGCGGACAGTCGTCGATACGAAGAAGGCGGCGCTTAATCCCGAGCTACATAAGGAGATACTGGACAATTTCACGATCGATAGTCCTGTTCCATTCGACATTGAGGTCGTTCTTGATCGTCTAAGGGTGCTTGACGAGCAGATGGTTCCAGGCGCCCGCAGCGGTTCCGAGAAGCAAGGTCCTTACCACGGCAAATTGAGCCGCTTAATCGGTAGGTTGGAGGCAAAGCGGAATGATCGTCGTCTTGCATTCTTGTTCCAACCACCTGAAGAGTGTATGGACATGGAGTGGTTGGAGCGGATGGTGCACGCTATCGCTGCTGGTCGGGCAGACCAAAACGGAAAATTCGGTGGGATAAAGATTCTCGACTTTTCGGAGGTTCCGTCAGATGTACTGCCATTGATGGTGAGCTTGCTAGCGCAAGTTGTTTTCTCAGCGAGCCTATGGACACAAAACGACAAACGCCATCCGATTGCGATCATGTGCGATGAGGCGCATCTGTACATTCCGGAACGAATGAAGGCCGACAGTTCCGATGCTGTCGCAGTTGAGATTTTTGAACGCATTGCCAAAGAAGGTCGAAAATACGGTATCGGGCTCGTGGTAATCAGCCAACGCCCATCGGAAGTAAACCGAACGGTACTGAGTCAATGTAACAATGTTATCGCCATGCGTTTGACAAACGGCGACGATCAAAGTGTTATCAAGCGACTTCTTCCCGATAGCCTCGGCAGCTTTGGAGACCTTTTGCCAGTGTTGGATGTTGGCGAGGCGTTGGTGGTTGGGGATGCAAGCCTACTGCCTACGCGAGTCCGCATTGCTGAACCTGCAATGAAGCCCGACAGTCAAACCGTGGCATTTTGGGATCGGTGGAGCGAAAAAGATCCACGGTCTGACACTCCCAATGCAGTCCGTTCCTGGCGCCGACAAAGCGTGAAGTGAGCAATTGCACAAGGGATCCGAACATACTGAAGCGTCCACGACTCTTCTGCTGCGTGCTAGGCTACAGTCAGGCCTGCGCCCAAGCGATGTTGGACGTTGTCAGATCCGTTAAAGAGGTCATGGAGGGTAGGCTGCTCATTGCAAAACAGAATTGCGTTTACGGCACGAGCTCACTGGCTGGAATCCAAGCAATCCTGAAATCACCCCACCGATCCGCTCGGCGGCAGCTTCGGTCTCGCGGTCGCCCGTGTGGGTGTAGCGCAGAGCCATGGTCGACTGACTGTGACCAAGAAGGCGGGCCACGACAGGGAGCGGCGTTCCATGCATGACCGCATGGCTGGCGTACAAGTGCGCAGATCGTGGAGAAGAGCATCGTTCAGACCGGCCTGGGGTTGGAATTGCGATCTCGACTACGGGGAGCCGGAGAAGTACCGTACCCTTCGCGCAACGGCACGGTGACCACATTTCCAACGGCAATCTTGCCGCTTCACCCGCGGTGTGCACAGTTTCCCGGCTTGCACTCGGGCCCTGTCCGGGAATCTGAAGTAGCCTCGAACTGCAGGAGATCATTGCGATGGCATTCCAGACGCCAATCACGATCAGCGACGCGCTTGAGCGCATACACAAGCGGCAATACGCCCTGCCGGCGATCCAGCGCGAGTTTGTCTGGAGCCAGGCGCAGATTTGTGCGCTCTTCGACAGCCTCATGCGCGGATATCCAATCGGCGCATTCCTATTCTGGGAAGTCAAGAAGAAATCGCTACGCAAGCACAACTGGTACGAATTCATCACCCGCTTCCACCAGAAGCTTGACCCCCACTGCCATGAGCTGACAATAGCGGACCGTTCGCGAGGTGTCACAGCAGTCCTTGACGGGCAACAGCGGCTGACAGCGCTCAATATCGGAGTTTATGGCAGCTACGCCGAAAAACTCCCGCGACTGTGGTGGAACAATCCACATGCCTTTCCGAAGCGACATCTATATCTGAATTTGACCAAACGGGCCGTTGACGACGAGTCAGGTTCCGTATTTCTGTTCAAGATGATGCCAAAGAAAGGCACCAGTATGGTGTCCGAC
>CAZYSR010000023.1:0-13714 GCA_964649525.1 uncultured Gammaproteobacteria bacterium | reverse complement strand
AACCTTGTATTCCACAGCGATTACTACTTTGCTGCTTGGTATCATCAATTCTGTTCTGACTATTAACTCAACCTGAGATATTTCCTTGACTGAAGCCGCTGACGCAATGGTGGTCTTTACGCCTTCAGGGCGACGCGGACGATTTGCGATAGGTACGCCAGTTTTGCAGGCGGCGAGGGCACTTGGGGTTGATCTTGATTCGGTCTGTGGCGGCAGGGCCATGTGTGGTCGGTGTCAAATCGAGTTGAGTACCGGATCTTTTGCCAAACACGGTGTTGTATCGCGAGCTGAACATCTATCGTCATTCAGTTCTCTCGAAATCAACTACTCAAAAGCGCACGATCTGATTGAAGGGCGGCGTCTGGGTTGCTCGGTCAAGATTCTTGGCGATGTGATCATCGACGTACCTCCTGAGAGTCAGGTGCATCGACAGGTTGTCAGGAAGCGTGCTGAAGTTCATGACATCAATCTTGACCCTGTCATTCGCATGTACTATGTTGAAGTACAGGAACCAAACATGTACGATCCTTCCGGTGATCTGCAGCGCATAAAGGACGCACTGGAATTCGAGTGGCGACTCGAGAATTTAACGTGCGACCTAAGACAAATTCAAAGAGTGCAGACGACTCTTCGCGAAGGTGAGTGGAGAGTGACAGTCGCGGTACACGACGCCACTCAAATTGTTGCAGTCTGGCCGGGATTCAAAGGTCACGCTTACGGTTTGGCCATTGATGTCGGTTCAACCACAATTGCAGCCCATCTTTGTGATCTTTCAAGTGGTGAGGTGGTTGAATCGGCTGGCATCATGAATCCACAAATCCGGTTTGGCGAAGATCTGATGAGCCGGGTATCTTATCTGATGATGAATCCGGGAAAGGAGGAAACTCTTACCAGAGAGGTACGCAAATCGATTCAGAAGCTCAGTGAAGATGTCGCAGCATCTGCTGGCATCGAAGTCACCGACATTCTGGATGTTGTTTTTGTTGGAAATCCGGTCATGCACCATCTGTTGCTTGGAATCAGTCCAGTAGAACTAGGCGGGGCACCGTTTGCTTTGGCGACTGATCAGGCAGTTAGTATATGGACAAATGAATTGGACCTTTCATATCACTACAATGCCCGAGCCTTTATGCTGCCGTGTATTGCCGGACACGTTGGTGCTGATGCTGCCGGTATGGTACTGTCTGAACAGCCCTATATGAGGGATGAAATGACACTCTTGGTGGATATTGGTACCAACGCTGAAATTATTCTTGGTAACCGCCATCGTATGCTTGCTGCGTCCAGCCCAACCGGCCCGGCTTTTGAAGGTGCTCAAATTTCAAGTGGACAACGTGCTGCACCAGGCGCCATAGAGCGGGTTCGAGTTGATAAGGAAACGTTATCCCCTAAATTCAAAGTGATCGGATGCGATCTTTGGTCTACAGAAGAAGGGTTTAATGAGGCAGTTTGCAGTACTGGTGTTACCGGAATTTGCGGGTCCGGAATAATCGAAGTTGTGGCAGAGATGTATCTCGCTGGAGTGATTGATTCAAATGGAGTGATTTTGGGAAGCAATGCAGAAAAAAGTGAGCGGATTGTTGCTGATGGCAGAACATTTGCTTATGTTCTGAACGATTCAGACCCAAAGATCATGATTACACAAAATGATGTTCGGGCAATTCAGTTAGCTAAAGCGGCACTTTATGCGGGAGTCAAACTTCTGATGGAACGAATGGATGTGACTGAGGTAGAATCGATTCGGTTGGCCGGTGCATTTGGCAGTCATGTTGATGTCAAGTATGCGATGATTCTGGGTCTGATTCCAGATTGTGAACTCAGTCAAGTAACTTCAGCAGGCAATGCTGCAGGTACTGGTGCAAGAATTGCTTTACTGGATAGACAGTCCAGAACTGATATACAGCATATTGTCCGTAATATCGAGAAAGTTGAAACTGCTGTTGAACCCAGTTTTCAAAGTCATTTTGTTGATGCAATGGCCATCCCTCACAAAACGGCCAAATACAAACACTTAAGCACAGTTGTCGATCTGCCAGCGCAAATTTTAGATCCGTCTAATGCTTCAGAACGACGCAGACGGCGTCGAAGAAGGTAGCGAAGTGCCTAAGTTGAATGCTGACTTGATCATTCGTGGCGGCCAGGTTGTTGACGGTAGCGGCGGAGATTCATTCTTCGCAGACGTTGCAGTCAGGCAGGGGAGAATTGCTGCAGTTGGCGCACTTGGAGACTGGAGTTCCGATAGTTCAGTTAATGCTGATGGAAAATGTGTCGCACCTGGATTTATTGATGCACACACGCACGATGATCGGATTCTTCTGTCCAACCCTGATATGTTGCCTAAGATCAGCCAGGGAGTTACGACGGTTGTCGCGGGCAATTGCGGTATCAGTCTCGCTCCACTAGTTCATCGCGACCCGCCCCCACCACTGAATCTGCTAGGTGATAAAGACTGGTATCGATTTTCATCCGCTCGTGCTTATATTGAAGAGCTTGAACAATCCCCGCCCGCGGTGAACAGCATTATGTTAGTTGGGCATTCAACTCTCAGAGTAGCCACAATGGACCGTCTCGACCAACCTGCGACGGAAACGGAAATTCTTAATATGGAGCGTTTGGTTGATTCAGCTATGGAAGCCGGGTATGCTGGGTTCAGCACTGGACTTGAGTATCCACCTGCAATTGCCTCATCGGAAAACGAAGTGATTCGACTGGCTACACGCGCAGCAAAAGCCAAAGGTGTCTATACCACACACATGCGGAACGAAAGTGACCATATCGACAAGTCGATTGACGAAACAATCCGTGTCGCAAAGGATGCAGGCATTCGGACCGTTATTTCCCATCACAAAACCTGTGGCAAGAAAAATTGGGGTAGAACAAAGGCTACACTGACGCAGATCCAGGATGCCCAACAAACTGTCAATTTGAATTTTGATGTTTATCCCTATATTGCAAGTTCAACTTCCCTATTACCACAGTATTTGCCACATGCTGATCGAATCCTGGTGACATGGTCAGATGCTCATCCGGAATTGACGGGAACGGAACTTAGCACAATCTGTGAAGACTGGGGTGTTTCCGCTGAGCAGGCAATTGAAATGCTTTCACCTGCCGGCGCAATCTATTTTCAGATGGATGAAGCTGATTTGCAGCGAGTGCTAAAGTTTCCCGGCGCAATGATCGGCTCCGATGGTCTGCCTAGCGATCGTTTTCCACATCCGCGTTTATGGGGAACGTTTCCTAGGGTGATTGGGCACTATGCAAGAGATTTGGGGCTTTTCCCTTTGGAAGAGGCTGTCGCTCGAATGACCGGAAACACTGCCACTACATTTGGAATTCCCGATCGCGGGTTCATTCGGAAGGGTATGAGTGCAGATATTGTCATATTCGACCCGGACACCATTCTGGACCGAGCGACATTCGAAAATCCAATCCAGCCTGCGGACGGTATTGAATCAGTTTATGTCAATGGTGAACTGATTTACAGCGACCGTAGTTGGACTGGCAATAGGCCAGGTCAGGTACTCAAGACGGCCGCATGACATGTGGTTGCTACTGGCGAGTGATGACAACTTCGCCTTGGATTCTTTAGTACGCCCCTTCACTCCGCTATACGGGCTGTACTTGCACATCAACATCTCCTTGTACCGTTACGGTGATTCTCGATTCGATGAAAATCGAGTAGCCGCCAAGTCCCTGGACAATAACGTCTGAGCGTTGAGCTGAGGTGTCTATATTTGCCGCTCTTGATACCGCTGCGCGCCGATTTGCCAGATCTTCCAGCTCCTTGGTTGCCGCATCTGCAGCATCATCAAGGTTGTCGTAGTCCTGAATTCCGCTTGGTGTGTGTGCTCTATAAATACCCTCAGCTGGAGATGTAATCAAACTCGACACGCGTTGCATTACAGTACCGATTGCAGCCCCGACTGCATTACCAATTTCATGGTACTCAGCGATATTTACTTTGGTGTTCAAGCGTTTGGCAACCTGTGGATATATTGATCGCGCCGGTGCACCAACGACTGCTAGTACACCCGCAATGTGCAATTGAACATCAAGCAACCTGGATTGTTCAGAACCAACCGCGCGATTCAACAGATATTCATTCAGGCCAGAATTTGGAACCTTGAATACTTCGGAAACAGCAATCGCTTCGACTAGACTCGAAGTTGATTTTTGAACCACTAATTCAACCACCGCTTTTGCGAACTCAGTGGTATTGGTAAATGAGTCACCCGTCCGACCAGACAGGTGCCTTTGCCAAATATCTGCACCAAGATTTGCCGAATCAACTGACCAGCGTTCCATTTCTCCTAGCACATGTAGTGCATCGGTCGGTGTAAATGCGGCCATGTGAACAAGGTCGAGTGTTCGCATTCGTCGAAAAGCCCTTAACATGGCTGGTTCTTTGAAAAGATCATCACAACTAATAGGACCGTTCTCTAGAAGCTTCCACAATCTGAGATCGCTTCTGGTTAACCCGTTTAAGTCTTCTGATTCTTTACGACGAAGTAAAAAACAACCCTGGTATTCCTGCCACTTCTCTGCCAGTTGTTTTTGCAAAACATTCAAAATATTCGGATACTGCTGCCCAAGACATGACAGAGGCAGTGCGCGATTCGGGCCAACAAGCAATGGAGAATTAGGGGAGACAATACTATCTCCGCCCAATCCGACGGTATAGACATCCACCGCTTCAACGAAAGTTCGAAACCCTCCGATCATGGCGCCATCTCGTGCGATTCTAGGATTGCCTTTGCTCAGAATGGCAATGTCGGTTGTCGTACCACCGATGTCAGAAACAACAGCAACTGGAGACTTTGCCAAGTGGACAGCACCAATTATGCTGGCAGCAGGTCCGGAGAGTATGGTTTCGACAGGTCTTACCATCGCCAACTCAGTGCCCATCATAGAGCCATCACCCTTGACAACCATTAGTGGAGTCTTGATATTTTTGGCAGCGAGTTCCGATCGAACGGTCTTGATCAACTGCGAAATTGGTGCAATCAGTCTGGCATTCAGCACTGCAGTCATCGCCCGACGTGGCGCGTTTAGACTGGCAGTCAGTTCAAACGTGCAAGTGACCGGTTTGTCTGTCAATTCAAGGACCAAATTTCGAACTGCAACTTCGTGTTCAGTGTTGCGGACTGAAAACAGAGCTGCAACGGTGAATGCAGTGACAAAGGGAGCATGACGCAGAATTGCCGCTTTCGCTGATTCCAGGTCAAGTGTCTGATGCTCGTCGCCAGTTGCTGTGTGTCCACCTTCGATGAATTCCACCGGGTCTGTTCGTATTGCTTTTCTGAGATCTGCACGATCTAATGCTTCCGGTCGATAGCCGATAAGCAGTAGACAGACCGTACCCCCTCTTCCCTCAACGATTGCATTCGTCGCCAGTGTTGTTGAAATCGAGGTTACTTGAACCAGGTCGGACAGCGGCGTGTCAGGATCAGAATCGATCAGTCCGATCACATTTCGAATGCCAACTGCGAGATCGTAGTGTGTGGTGAGTGCCTTGGCAGTTCGAAGCAGACCTCTTGCACTGTCATAAAGAACAGCATCGGTAAACGTACCTCCTGTATCAATTCCAAGTCGCATAAGGTCAATCCGAAAAAACAGGATAATATAACTGAACAGTTTAAATCGATTTAACGATTGTTGAAACCAAAAAGTCGATTACTCCTAATTGGAACAGTTAATTATGTCAACATCCGCATGGGATATGAGCGATTCAGAAACGTTGCCGCTTGCAATGCAAAGTGATGAAATAACGGGCATTGCTGATACCGTAATTTTGGAAGGTGTCTGGGCACCATGTTTAACCCCGGTACACACTGATTTGTCGATTGACGATGCCCGCCTGTTCGAACATGTCGACTGGCTTATGTCCAATGGATGCAATGGTATCGTTTTGTTCGGTACGACTGGTGAGGCTGCCTCCTTTTCTGCGACAGAACGGATGCAAGCTTTGGAAAAATTGATTGCACGTGGAATTTCTTCGTCGAGAATTATGGTTGGCAATGGATTTACAGCGATAAGTGATACTGTTCAGGTAACGAAGCATGCGGTGGCTCAAGGTTGCAGGGCGGTGCTGATGATTCCGCCGTTTTACTTCAAAGATCCAACGGATTTTGGTCTAATTTCAACATACAGACATGTAATTGATGAAGCCAATTGCCCAGATCTGAAAGTTTTACTCTATCACTTTCCTCGAATGAGTACTGTTCCGATTTCATATCAGTTGATTGATGCATTGATTGAATCTCATGGTGAAGTGATTGCAGGACTCAAAGATTCGACGGGTAACTGGGAGAGTGTCGAGGGTTACATCAACAGATATCCTGACTTGGCGATTTTCCCGGGCACTGATGCATTGCTATTGAAAGGACTCCGTGCTGGTGGTGCGGGCACGATAACTGCTACTGCCGACATCAATCCACACGGCATTGGCCATGTATTTGATTTGTGGCGCCAAGGAGAGCAGGTCGAGGAAGCGCAGACTCGAGTGGAAGCCATTCGTTCGATTGTCTTTGAATATCCTCTTGCGGCTGCACTGAAAGCAGTTCACGCAAATTATCGGTCTGATTCAAACTGGAATAGACTGCGACCACCCCTCGTTGCGCTCAGTGATGCTGATCAGGCGACCCTGATGAACTCACTTGACCAGGTTGGATTTCAATTAGCTTGAGAGAGGCAGCCAACTAGCCAATTTTGACGACTATGCGACCAACAATTGAACCGCTCATGAACTGATCAAATGCCTCGGGCAATTGGTCAAACTCAATGACTTGACGGACAATCAGATCGAGGTTATCGGGTTTTAGGTCGCTGCGCATTCTCTCCCACGCTTTGTCGCGAACTTCAACAGGCATCTCAAGTGAATTGATTCCAAGCAGCGATACGCCGCGCAGAATAAACGGCATGACTGTTGTATCCAGCTTGATGCCTCCTGCGAGTCCGATTGAACCAATGTTGCCCCAGGGTACGACGGTACGGGTCAGCCACGCCAATGTTTCTCCACCTACATTGTCAACTGCACCACCCCAGACAGCTTTTTCCAATGGTCTGCTTCCCATTTCCAGAGAATTACGATCAATCAGGTCGGACGCACCTAATTTCTTCAAATAGTCTTCATGCTCTTTCTTTCCGGTAAATGCAATTACTTCATAACCTAGTTTGGCAAACATACTGATTGCAAAACTTCCAACTCCACCGGTTGCCCCAGTTACGACTATTGGTCCACGCGATGGGACTTGGCCATTGTCTTCCATACGAATTACAGCTATTGCAGCAGTAAATCCAGCTGTACCAAAAGCCATTGCTTCATACTCACTTAGCCCCGAAGGCATGGGAACGACGCAATTTCCAGGAATCCGGGCATATTCCGAGTATCCACCATCCAGAACCTCGGATAGACCACAACCTACGACCAGTACTGAATCGCCTTCCTTGTGTCGTGAGTCAGTGGACTGAACAACCGTACCCGCAAGATCAATTCCGCCATTGAGCGGGTATTTCCTCAGAATTCTGCCTTTACCGGTGGCGGCCAAAGCATCCTTGTAGTTGATCGTTGAATGTGAGACTTTAATAACGACATCTCCTTCGGTCAGGTCGTCGACACTTAGTTCGGTAAACCCGGCCGAAATGCTCTTGTCATCATTCATATGGATGCGGAAGCTGCGAAAATCTTGCATGAAACTCTCCAGTTGATTATGCTGAAAGATAGGAAATGTTGGCCAGCTGACAGTACTGACTGTCAAGTCGACTTTTCACTAGTACATCTGGGTAGCAAAGTGATTTCACCGACGTAATAACTATATCGCAAATTAACCTATGCTACATGGATACAGAATTATTGGTTCCAGCGAAATTGAATGGCAAACTAAAAGGAATACCGTCAACAGTTCAGTTGATTGTAACTATATTCCGCTAACCATACGGGGTTCTCAGCGGAACAATATTCAAAGTATATAGGGTTCCAGCGATGTACGATCGAAATTGAGAAGTTCAATTTACAAAACTACATATTCTAGCGGTCATAGACCATGCCTGAATTCGGTTCTGAACACAGTCGTATACAAAGGTTTGTCTGATAACTTATACACTTCGGCAGTTCATTGAAATGACTTGCGCTTCGGAGTCAACTTGGTGAAATCGAGTCACTCCAACAGCTGTCATTCAAGTAACTTTTCGAAAGATTCAAAGGCGAAAGGTACATCAGAGAATGTGAGTTGAGTACAGTTGTAGTGTAATTTTGGTCAGAACGGACTGTTTTAATTTACTGATGGGATTCAGTATTTGAACATGTCAAATTTGCTGAATCGAAAATCCATCAAGTGGTCGTAAAATTGAGTTCAACTTTGCGCTTTTTCATCAATGAGTCAGCGCTTGAGGATGTTGTCTCATACCACAGGTAAGTTTAATGCACTACTGTGCACTTATTTCGTTCAGTAATTCAATCAATGGCATTGCCTCCACTCCATGACGCATAGGAAAGCGGTCATTCCCTTTGTAAACTAAAATTCGCCGCTCCGCACTGATATCGTCAGCCGCAGAATAAAACCCCTTGTCAATCGTAGGCGCACTTGACAGCTTGATCTCAATTGCCCAGCATTTACCTGGCGCAAACTCCAAAACAAGATCAATTTCAGCACCCGCATTAGTGCGATAAAAGTATGGTTTTGCTCGGTTGATTGCAACACTCATGATGTTTTCTATGACAAATCCTTCCCAACTCTTTCCGACTACGGAGTGGGACAGAATATCGTCAGTTGTGTGCAGATTCAAAAGCGCATGAAGAATACCAGTATCTCGAACAAAAGGACGGGGTGATTTTATGAGACGTTTGCCAGTATTCGAATGCCAAGGTGGTAAAAGCCGAACCAACAGTAATCGCTGGAGAATTTCAAGGTAGCGCACAACGGTATGTCCACTTATCCCTAACGACCGTGCATATCGTTGGGCATTGAACAACTCGCCTTGATCATGGGCGATCATTCGCCAAAATCGTTCCATGATTTCCGTGTCAACCTGAAAACCAAATTGTGGAAGATCTCTCTCCATGTACGTAAGAATGAAGTCTTTTCGCCACTGCATACTCACATCCTTGTCGGTGTATAGATAACTTAGAGGGAAACCACCTTGCAACCAGAGACGCTCAAGTTTGATTGATTGTTGCTTCTCAGAATTTGTCCCTTGGAACATTACTTCTCCTAACATCAGTGGTACCAATTCCACGTAACTAATACGACCTGCGAGACTTTCTGACGATTGGCGAAGCAGATTCATCGATGCTGATCCCAGAATTAAAAATTTTCCTTTTGTTCGTCTCAATCGACGACGTTCATCGATTTGTCCTCTGAGAACTTCAAAGATTTCAGGAATGCGATGTATTTCGTCTAGGATAACAAGATGATCAGAGTATCTAGAGAGATAGGCATCCGGGTCATGTAGGAGGCGACGGTCTGCCGGTTTCTCAAGATCAAGATATTTCGCTCCACTACCCCACTCCACCTCAATCTGATGTGCTAGCGTCGTCTTACCGACTTGCCTTGGGCCAATCAACGCGACACTGTCAAAATGTGTCAAACGGTTTTGTACAAGCTTAAGGGCTTCTCGGGTAATCATCCTTGTAAAATTGAATAGTTACTTCAATATTACAAGGTTATATCAAAAATTAATATTGAAATGATTGCGATTGCCTTTTTCTTGTTTTTTCAAGCGAAATAGAGAAGTTGAAGAATAGTCCAATTTTAAAACGCTTATGTATCCGTCCACGCAGCAGAATCTGTAGCCACAAGAAGAGAAACAAGATTGAATCGCATGTTATCGTGGACACTAGTGAAAAAGCAGCATTAGATGAGTTACAGAACGGCCAAATAACAATTGGAGACTGAAGACGGTACAATCTACCGTCAAGAATATTTCGTAATGTATTGTTCTAACATTTTGTTATTAAATGGGATTTGCCTAAATGAAATCCAAATTCTCCTATCTTGTAAGATAACCTAAGAACATTCGTATTTCGATTTTTTCGCATGTAATGGGAGATTTATAATTCTTGCCTTATTTGAGCCTTTCATTAGCAATTCGGAGGCATCGTGGTAGAAGAGACAATTTTTAGTAAGATCATTCGCAAGGAAATCCCGGCTGATATCGTTTATGAAGATGAGACCGTATTGGCGTTCAGAGATATTTCACCACAAGCGCCGGTACATCTGTTAATAATTCCGAAAAAGCTGATTCCGACAGTCAATGACGTCGATGCAGAAGATGAAATGATTTTGGGACATATGTTCGTAGTTGCAGCCCAGCTAGCTAAGGAACACGATGTCGACAAAAACGGTTATCGCTTAACTGTCAATTGCAACAGTGACGGCGGTCAGGAAGTGTTCCACCTGCATATGCACCTTATGGGTGGACGACGAATGCAAAGAATGGGGTGAAAATGGTCAGCGAGTTATCGCAGAGGGAACTCGCCACTCCTGAGTAAACGGACTTAGTTGGAATCTTCGCTGGCTTCGTCTTCCTTCTTTTCTCGTTTGAAAAAATTCCCAACGGAAGAAAAGCCAGATTTAATCCGGTTCATGAAGCCTTTTGATTTCTTTTCTGATGTAATGTGCACCGGTTCGGACTCTGGAGCCAGTTCTGTGTCTGTTTCGATACTAGCGACAGCACCATCAGTAAAAAGTATGCTCACTCTTGAGCGGTTTGTTTGAACACGGTCTCGATCGTAAGCGAAGTAAATGTAATCCCATCGTTGGTTGTTAAAAACATCATTAACCAACGGCGTACCGAGAATCTCGCGTACCTCACTCTCACTCATTCCGATGGTCACTTTATCAATATCTTCAGAATCTAATGATTGACCCTGTTGTAGGTCAGGACGATAAACTGAACATCCGGTTAGCAGGACGATGCCTGTGCATAAACAAATAATTCTGGTTCGAAAGGATTGCGTTGACATTAGGAGTACCGAAATAAACTTCAAATTTATTCTAAATCGGCTGCAACAGCGATTTCATCGCAGTCGTTGAATTTGCAGCACTTAACGCAGACACTCCAAACTTTTTCGGGAAATATTTCTTTTTGAACTGTTTTGAATCCAAGTTTGTGGAAAAATTCGGGGACATAAGTCAGCGCCATGATGCGTTTCAATCCAAGAGATCGCGCCTTTTCCATCAAACTTTCAACCAGAATCCGACCCAATCCGCTGTTCTTCATATGGCTCGCCACCACGAGACTTCGAACCTCACAAAGTTCACTGGTAAAAATTTCCAGTGCACCGCAGGCAATTGTTTCATTGTTGTAGTCAATAATGGTGAATTTCAGCAGATTGTCGCAAATATCTGATTTGGATCGGGGAAGAAGAATTCCACGGTCCGAATACGACTTCATCATTGAATAGATGCTGTCGATATCTTCCATGACCGCATCCCGAACCACAAGTTCAGGTTGCAATTGAGTTAGGGGTAAATTCATATTGTGTTCTGTGCCAGTAATTCTTTGGCGTGTTCAGTCGTACGCTGCGTTATTTTAGCACCCGAAAGCATTCTAGCGATCTCCATCACCCGTTGCTGCCCGTCAAGTTGCTGAACTTGAATGCTGGACTGTGCGCCTTCAGTTTTTGTCACATTCAGTTGCTGATCACCTTTGGCAGCAACCTGCGGTAGATGTGTGATGCAGAATATTTGCACCGATTTTCCAAGCAAACGAAGCAGGTGTCCAACACGTTCTGCCACTTTCCCACCAATTCCGACATCAATCTCATCGAATACGATGGCAGGCACCTGTGTCAGATTGGCGGCAACGACCTGAATTGACAGACTCAGTCTTGAAAGTTCGCCACCTGAGGCCACCGTCGATAGTGGTCCTGCTTCCTGACCAGGGGTTGTGGAAACGATAAATCGGATATTTTCGTTCCCGAATCCAGCGAAAGTATCTGGACTCTGTTGAACAAACTCCACATTGAATTGACCTCCGACCATGCCTAAATTCTGCATGTTTCGGGTAACTGCCTCGTCCAACTGAACCGCGGCCTTCTTTCGGATCTCGCTTACATTTAGGGCAATTGACCTGTATTCGGACTTTAGATCGTCCAACTGTTTATCAGAATCCACAATTTCGCTTAGCTTTGCTTGAACGGCATTAATTTGCTCTTCAAGCTTGGTGCAAACATCCAGAAGCTCATCAGCATTGACGCCATGAATTCTTGCTTGACGCTGTAGCGCAGCCATGCGCTCTTCAAGTACGGTTATGCGACCCGGATCGTACTCGGTTCGTTCAGCGATCGCAATTATGTCTCTAGCGGCATCATCAATTCTCACCTGCGCTTCTGCTAGCATTTCTGAATACTGCGCGAGGGTGTTATCCACATCTGCCAGTTTGTCAATACGACGAATGCAATCGGCCAAAGCAGCGCTCAAAGTGGCTTCATCGCCATAGAATAACTCATGTGAAACCTGACCCAGGGTAGCTGCCAGTTCACTTGCGTGCGTCATTCTGATCAGTTCCTGCTTGAGGTCTGTAAATTCACCTTCTTGCGGTTGCAATGCGGTGAGTTCACCGTACTGATGTTCCAGCAGCGTCAACTCTTCGTTGTACCTTTGCTGTCTCTCACTGTGGCTTAGACGCTCGGATTCGGTAACTCGTATTTGAGTAGCCAGATCAGCAAGACGCTGCGTACTCGGTAAAATGCCAGCGAACCCGTCAAGAAGGTGGCGTTGAGTTGCTGTCTTTTGGAGGGACTGATGTTCGCTCTGTCCATGCACTACGATGACTCGCGATGCGAGGTCTTTCATCAAATTTAAAGATACGGGTCTTCCGTTGATGTAGGCTCGAGACGGCCGTTCTTTGAATATTGTGCGCTGCAGAATGACTTCCGGACCGTCGTCCAGTTCGTGTTCTTGCAGCCAGTCCCTGATTTGTTGGAACTCAGCATCAAAAGTAACAAATAACTCCGCCTTTTCGCTACCACCGCGCACAAGACCTGGTTCTGCGCGAGCTCCAAGCGCCAGTTCCAGAGAGTCGATGATGAGTGACTTTCCAGCACCAGTTTCACCCGTGATGACAGTTAGACCTGATTCAAAGTCGAGTTCAACTTCTTCTATCAGTAGGTAATTTTTGATGTGAAGTGTCTTGATCATGCAAGAAAATTCGGTCCGGCTAAACTCCCCAACTCAGCTTATGTCGAAGTGCATTGAAGAACGTGTGACCATGTATCCGTACAAAGTCTATGGTCAGTTCTGACCTTCGCACGGTAATCTTCTCACCACCGGCCAGCGATTTTCGAATATGCCCGTCAACAATCAGGCTGGCATTGCCTGGCTCAACACTTGTCAGTTCAATTTCGATCACACTGGAATCGCTGATCACGACAGGACGCTGGGTCAACGTGTGAGGAGCAATCGGCACCAGTTCTATCGCCGGCAAGCTGGGGTAGAGCACAGGGCCACCTGTTGACAAGGCGTACGCGGTTGCACCAGTTGGTGTTGCAACAATGACACCATCGGCGCGAAGTGCCGTGACAAACTCATTGTCAATTGTGATGTTAAAATCCAACAGCCGTCCAAAATTTGTTTTGTGTACAACGATGTCGTTTAACGCTGAGGAGACGACAGGTTTTGACCTGGATTCATTTGAGTTCATGACTGACTCGATCAGAATGCGGGTTTCAGTTCGAAATTTACCGTCAAGCAAGAGTTCCATGGATTCA
>CAZYSR010000022.1:0-2278 GCA_964649525.1 uncultured Gammaproteobacteria bacterium | reverse complement strand
ATTGAGGTTATTCATCAACGCATTTTATTCTGTCGTCGAACATTCAAAAATTATGGTTAGATCAATGCAGTTGTCTATTGTCTATGTTCAGCTGTGTTTCTAATTTACGAACACTTTACAAATCAGTTATTGGAAGGTGGTTGGTTTCTCAGTGATTCTTTGTACCAGTCGCGTCGTTTACGCTTTTTCTTTACTTGAGGAATGTAGTTGTTTACAACAAACTGTTCAGCTGAATCTCGAATATCTGCTGGTAAAGGACCTGACAGAACCAGACTGTCGGTTTCCAAATGAGCACCTGCCTCATCCTGAGAAATGGTTACCAGATAAGGAATCGGTACCGCATCATTGTCCACTGCATCAAGTTCACAAACAACAAAAGCATACGGGACATCTGACAGCAGGTTATACCAGTAACCCTCAGCTGCATCAACGTACAATTTGATCTTCAGACCCTTCCACAGATACTGGGAGGTTTGCGTGGATTCGCGAATTGTGATTGGTCCCTCCAGAGAATCTGGCCCTTCTTTATCCGAGAGAATCGCAGCTAACTCCCACTCGTAGCTAATCCAAGACTTTACACGTTTTTCCTGCTTCTCCAGGACTACCGTAACCTTGAATTCCGGCAATTTCAACTGAGCCATATTCTGCACTTGAAGTGAGTTTAATCAAACTCAATATAATACAACTCAATCAATCAATTATTTCCCTGCAATCAAATGAGCGGTCAAAAAACATCTAAGCTTGAACCGTTACTGTCATCAGCCGGACTGCGACCCACCCATCCGGTAGAAGCAATCGATGAATTCGGCACAAAGCGCGACATGCGAGTGGCGGGAGAATTTCCGCTAACAATCAAAGTGGATGATCGAGAGGTGGTAACGCTGATGACGCTGGGCACTTACCCTGAGTTGTTGGCACTCGGCTACCTGCGCAATCAGCGACTAGTGGAAAGCGTTTATGACATCAAGTCCATTAAAGTTGATTGGGACCGGGAAACAGCATTTGTTGAAACTCACGCTGGTGAGGGGATCATCGATTGGGAAAATAAGCTGTCCAAGCGTACCGTGACAACTGGTTGCGGGCAAGGCACCGTATTCAGTTGTACGTTGGATAAGATTTACGAAAATCCTTTACCTAAAGCTTTCATCCGGCAATCAACCCTTTACGGCCTTCTCTCCAATATCGCAAAGTTCAACGAGATTTACAAACAGGCCGGTGCAGTACACGGCTGTGCGCTTTGTGAAGACACCAGCATCGAAATTTTTGTTGAAGATGTCGGCCGACATAACGCAGCAGACACAATTGCCGGTCAGATGTGGATGGATGGCACATCTGGAGAAGGAAAAATCTTTTATACAACGGGTCGTTTGACTTCGGAAATTGTGATGAAGGTGGCTCACATGGGAATTCCCATACTATTGTCTCGTTCTGGTATTACTTATATGGGTCTCGAATTGGCGCAGGACCTGCGTGTAACGATGATTGCCAGGGCCAAGGGCCGGCACTTTCTCGTTTACAACGGCTCCGATACAATCGAATATGATCAGGTGCCAGAGAGACGAACCGCTGTCGCAAACCGTCAAGTTGCCGTCGGATAACATGTGAATTTAGACGATTTTTTCCGACAGGTCTGGAAAGACCGTAATCTTACCGCACTTGGATTTTGGCCACTCAGTTTGCTGTACAGTACCATTGTTGAGATTCGAAGATTCGGATACTCATGTGGATTGTTTGCAGTCGAACACTTTCAATTCCCTATTATCGTCATTGGAAATCTGACAGTCGGCGGGACCGGTAAAACACCATTGACCATTTGGGCCGTCGAACATCTGAAAAATGCAGGCTACTCCCCCGGAGTGATCAGTCGCGGTTATGGAAGGCGGGTCACTGACACTCATCTGGTCGGGGAAGACAGCACTCCAGAGGTTGCCGGAGATGAACCTCTTGTCATTTGGCGACGTACCAATGTACCAGTTGCAGTTGCCAGGCAAAGGTCTGATGCAATTCGTTTACTGATCAAGGAACAAGACTGCAATATTTTCATTAGCGATGATGGTTTGCAACACTTATCGATTGAATCAGATTTGAAAATTATGCTAATGGATGGAGAAGAGCGTTTTGGCAATGGTTTTTGTTTGCCTGCCGGACCACTGCGAGAAAGTTCAAGACATGCGAATGGCGTCGACCTGAAGCTTGTCAACGGTACAAGTCAGAAAGATGAATATTCGATGGAATGTAAACTGACTGAAGCAGTAAATCTAATGAACAATTCAAAGAC
>CAZYSR010000021.1:0-2846 GCA_964649525.1 uncultured Gammaproteobacteria bacterium | reverse complement strand
CACTAACTGCATCACCTACCTCTTTAAATGGGGATTGGTCTGGTGCAGGGCGACGATAAAAAATTCCGGGTAAAGGGGAAACAACTTGTTGGTTCGACATTTTTTCCTCACATTCAAATCAGGTCTACGCTACTACGCTTTGGTAAGGTTGAATCGCTTCACGGACAGCCAGAGCGACATCGACGGCATTTGGTGTGTCAGAGTGTACGCATATGCAATCGCTTCCGACTCCCACATCCTTTCCATTTACGGACTCAGTCTGGCCCTCCTCAATCGCCCGAACGCTACGAGCAGCAGCTAATTGAGGGTCGACGGGATCATGTTCGCGGGTGATGATCAAACTGCCATCGTCGTTGTATTCCAAGTCGGCGTAATACTCTGCCAAAAATGCCATACCCCGCTCCTGATACACCTTTTCATGAAGCGTATATTTCATGCCAAGAAGGGGAACGTCAAAAACTTCAGCTGCATCACAGACAGCATGTGCGATGTTTTCGTTTCGCGCTGCCATGCCATACAAAGCACCATGAGGTTTGATATGATTGAGCTCCATTCCCTCAACTCTCAAGAAGGCACTCAACGCACCAATTTGGTAGAGGATGATATTTGCGAGTTCTTCTCTTTCTATCACCATTGGGCGTCGGCCAAACCCCTGCATATCGGGAAAAGAAGGATGGGCACCAACTCGAACATCGTGTTCTTTCGCTAGCCTGACCGTCTTACGCATGTGATTCGGGTCTGATCCGTGAAATCCACAGGCAACATTCGCCAGTGAGATTAACGGCATCAACTTCTCATCTTCTCCCAATTTGTAGACGCTGAAGGCCTCTCCCATATCGCAGTTAATGACTGTTGACATTTTGCTTCTCCAGTTAATCAGTTTAGTTATTCCAAGCTTTAGTGAAATCATCATCGATATCGACAGGTAAACCAATGCTTGCTGACAACGCGATCGCTTCCATAACCGCCACATTACTGGCAGCTTGTTCAGGGGTGACTCGAAATGTCGTTCCTTGAGTGCACGAAAGTGCGAATTCCTCTAGCTCCAATTTCAACGTGTCGATAGGCTCAATATCGATCGCGATTTCCTGCCCGTCACTAATCTGAGCACTCAATTTGTCGGTCTCAACTTTTGCAAAAGCATTGGCATTAGTACCGTAAATATTCAGAAAGGATGTGTAGGGACAGGCGAACATGCAGCCAAGATATCCCGTCGCCCCTGAGTCGAATTGAAACAGTACCGAAGTCGTATCATCCATGTCTATAGTCACTGCTCTGCGCCTTGCCTGGGCGCTCACACGTGTAATCGAGCCAGCAAAATAACAGAGCAGATCAATCAAATGAATTCCTAGAGCTGCAATACCCCCGGCGGGACTTTCAAGACGATTGGCTCTCCATCTGTCAGGTGTATAGGCCAACGCCCCAGGAGCTGAAAAGTTCGCTTCGAGGTGTAACAGGGTGCCAAATACTCCTTCGACCTGCAGTTCTTTGAGCCGAGTCGCACTTGCAGAGAAACGCCGATTGTGGCCAACTGCTAACACTACACCCGCAGAACGGCATGCCGCCGTCGCTTTTCTAGCACTTTCGACAGTTAAGGTGAATGGTTTTTCGACAAACACATGTTTTCCGGCTTCCGCTGCCTGAATAACGTGCTCGGCATGGAGTGAGTGGGGAGTAGAGATGATGACTGCATCTATGGTTGAATCAGCAAGCACAGCTTCATAGGAATCGTGATACCCAGATCCAAATCGATTTGCGAACTCCAAACGTTTCGTTTTGTCTCTGGAATAGCAGGAAACGATTTGTATCAAATGTGAATTGCTGCGTATGGATTTGGCCAGTTCACCTGACCACCATCCCAATCCGATTGACGCGGCTTTTATTGTCATCAATAGTCCTGCATACTTGCGATGACTTTCAATCGGAACTGATCGGCCACAACCGCCAAAATCAGTAGTAAACCAATCACTACGATTTGTAGATAGGATTCAATTCGAGCAAGATTCATTCCGTTTTGGACTAGTCCGATGAACAGGGCGCCCAATACAACATTTTCAAAACGTCCTATACCTCCACGCAAACTGACTCCTGCGATTACACATGCTGCGATCGACTCAAGTGGCATTGTCGCACCGATGTTGGCTTCTCCCGTATCAAGACGAGCGGTGAGTAGAATGCCAGAAACTGACGCCATAAACCCACAGAACACATAAGCTAGAAACAACGTCAATTTAGTGTTGATACCGGATAAACGCGCGGCTTTCAAGTTTCCGCCAACTGCATAAAAATATCGACCAAGCCGAGTCCAGTTAACCACGAAAAACATAATCACAATAACGACAAGCGTTACGGCGACTGGTGTCGGGACTCCATAAATCGATCCAAATCCAAAGATATCTCCAAATTCAATTGGCATTCCATACACAGGTATGCCACCTGTCATATAGAGTGCAACACCAAAACCGACAGAAGCCATTCCAAGACTCATCATAAATGGTGAAACGTTGAACACGGCTACGCCGATTCCATTGACAACCCCAATGAGTGTTCCGGCGCATAAACCCGCCAGTATTCCAATCAGAATGACAAAAGGAATTGAATCGGGCATTGCAACGTAAGCTGTAGCCATGGCGGTAGCGCCGACGACTGATGTAATTGCTAATATAGTACCAACGGACAGATCAAAGCCGCCGGTAAGCAAGGCAAACATTTGTCCGATTGCGACCAATGTCAGATACGTTGATTGCCTGACCACATTGAGCAGATTTCTTCCCGTAAGAAAATTGTCTGACAAAAGCGCGAAGATGACGATCGCAATCAACAGAAGAAATGGTAATACCCCAAGC
>CAZYSR010000020.1:0-10582 GCA_964649525.1 uncultured Gammaproteobacteria bacterium | reverse complement strand
TCGACTAAATTCATCAAGCGCACCCGATGGCGCAATTTCAACAACTTCAGTCCAAGGGTGACGCATGTCAAAACCAACACGGTTCGTTCTGGTTTCCCGCGGGTGTAGAGGAATGACCTGCGATGAAATGCTCGAATTGCTGATTTCCTCTGCGGGCTCCAGCGCACTGCCTTTGGTGTTTCGAAAGTGACATACGTGACCATTTTCATAAACGAGTACAACGAAATATCCCACTTTTGCTGAATCATTTCGACCATCTGCCATTTCCTCTGCTGGTGCCGCACGAAACATCTCGCTGTAATCCTGTCGGGTAAACGAAGTTGATGGCAGCAGATAGCAGTCCATAGACCTGTAGCGGTTGTACCAAAAGTGATGAACATGACCCGCAAAAAGGGCTTCAATGCTGTACTTTTCGCTTAAGTCCAGAAGCCACCTCCGCCCAGGGTTCGCAAGATTATCGTAATTCTCTGCTTCATCTGCTGTGTATAGATAGGGCGGATAATGCAGCAACAGCATGATGCGTTCCCCATCGGCTGAATTAAGGGTGGCTTCAAGCCATTCTCGCTGCTGGTGTTCCAACTCCAACCCGGAATTGATGATTTGGGCGTTGAGCAGAACAAATTTCACGCCGCCATGGCTGAAGGACTGGTAATGACGTCCAAAATTACGGTCCCAGGCGGTCAGAAACCGCTCGCGTACAACACCTGCAGGTGCCCAGTCAACCGGTTTGTCGCCAACATCGTGATTGCCCGGAACCAGGTACAGTGGCATTTTCAATCCAGCGGTTATATTACGAAAGTCTTCGACGGCTGTTGAATAAGCAGCCATGGAGGGAACTGGGTGGGTCAGATCACCCAGATGTACGGTGAATTTTGGTGCAAGTGATCCCATTTCACGCCTCAGCTCCCCAATATCTGAGATGCAGTAACGCGTTCTGCCATTGCACAACGCATTGGTCGGAAACGGAGATGACGACGGCTGGTTTTCGCGGTCAACGTGAGTGTCCGCAATCAGCACAAAGCTGAATAAACAACGTCCTAGATCTGGATTAACCTGCCTGTTGGACCAGGTGGCAAAGCTATACACGCTGACTCGCGACTAGCGTCCAAGGAGTACGAGAGAAAGCTCCGGAACAAAAGCAATCAGAATTGCGACACACAGCATCGCAAATACGTATGGAAACACGTATTTCGCGACATTGAGTATGGATTCTCCCGTGACCCCCGATATGACAAACAGATTCAGTCCAATCGGTGGTGTGATGAATCCGATGCCTAACGAAGTCACCATCAAAATACAGAAATGCACTTCGTTCATACCAATTTGCTGTGACAGCGGATAAAGGACAGGTGCAATCAGAACAATATTCGGCACCGCCTCCATCACGCACCCAGCGATAATCAGAATACCGATGATAAGCAGCAGGATGTAGTTGTAATTCTCCGTAATAGAAAGCACTTGCTCAATGAAATACTGCGGCACTGACAAGGCACCCAAAGCCTCCGCCAGGGGCAGTGACAAAGCAACAGTCGGAAGAATCACACCGTTAACCTTGGCCGAACTGACGAGCATTTCCGGGAAGTCTTTCAACGTCAGTGTTCCCTGAAACAGTCCGATCGTGATGATAAGAACGACCGCGACCGCGGCGGCTTCAGTCGGGGTGAATATCCCGGAATAAATTCCGCCTAGAATAATGAAGGGGACCAGCAGCGCATATCGACCGTCCCACACGGTTTTTAGCCAGTGTCTGATTGAGAATTGACTGGTTGAATTTTCATAACCGCGAATCCGGTTGACCAGGACATTGGTAACCATGATCGAAATCAGAATGATGACTCCGGGCACAACCGCTGCAACAAACAACGTTGAAGCCGAGATTCCGAGTATCAAGCCAATGACGATGTAAGCAATGGATGGCGGGATAAGAATCCCGGTACAAGAACCTGAAGCCACAAGAGCCGCTGCATACGAACGCGGGTAGCCAGAATTGGTGAGCCGATTGATCGTCATACGACCGAGTGCGGCGCAGCCAGCGGCATCTGAACCAGAAATGCAGGAGAAAAACCCGCAACCGAGTACCGTTGAAGAGCCAAATCCCGAACGAAAGCCACCAGCTGTTGCTTCAGCGATGTCTAACAATTTGTTGGATAGTCCGGTGCGTACCAGCACATCCCCGGTGAGAATAAAAAGCGGAACCGCGATCAACGCAAATGCATCCATGCCTTCAAATAGACTTTCACCCAATAAATGCAGGGGTAAGACTTCGGTGAAAAACAGCATTGCAATCACCCCAATTCCCATGGATACCCACATGGGAATTCCAAAGATGAGCAAAGCGACGATGAGAAGTAAGGGACCGCCGACATCCCAACCGAACTCAAAGGCTACCGCAGGTTGTTGGTACAGGTTGTACATTCTTAAGCTACCCGAACAATTTCCGTCCTGTAAATGGAGGTCGACCCGCGCGGATATCCGAAATGTCTCGTTGGATGGACTGTACTAACCGTATCAGGATGAGTGAAAATCCAAACGGAACCGCAAAGGTGAACCAGGCCTGATTGATTCGCAGGCCGTGGGTCGCAGCATCGAAACGAATTGAGGTTCCTACAGACTCAAGCGACCAGTACAAAGCTGCGCAGGCAAAAATCAGCGTAACTATGTCTCCAAGCAGATACAGGATGGCGATTCCTTTGTTAGGCAGGAATTTGAAGATGATGTCAATCCTGATGTGCGCTCGGTCCTTGACCGCTGCAGCCGCACCAATCCAGACGAGATAAATGAACGCATAGCGCGCGGTTTCTTCTCCCCAGATTGAAGAATAGTGAAATACGAAGCGACGGATGACTTCGATAAAAATTACCGTGACCACAAAGGCGTAAAACACCAGGAGAAGCCATCGCTCTCCATTTTTGTCAAAACCCTGAATCAACGCTTTCATCGAAACTAAACCTAGCTAGTGCTCATCGTCAACGCAAGTTGGCCGCTGATCCGGTCGTTAAAACCGGATCAGCGCACTTGTCAAAAACTTTAAACGTTATGGACGAAAAAATCTCCCTGGGTTTGAGAGGCTTCCAGCATTTTCTCAAAATTCTCCATCGAGCCGGCCAGTTTGACCTTCCATTCATCCCACTCTGGACGTTGGTGTCCGCCCAGTTCACGGAACGCCGCGATCTGATCTTCACTGAGCTCATGAATCTGAACGCCCGCCTTGCGCATTTCCGAAGAAGCATAGGCGAACGCAGCCGGCACTTTGGCCAAGTTCTGGCGGAATGTTACCTCGCTTGCGAATTCAACCCCTTCCTGAACGTCTGCGGGTAGACTCTGGAACCACTCCAGGTTGCAGCTGTATACCTGCAAACCGTGTACCGATTGTGCAAGCGATACATGCGAAAGGATGTCTCCGAAACCAAAGATGTACAGGCCCGAAAGAACAGGGTCAAGGGCATCGGCAACACCTTGCTTGATCGCTGACGGTGTTTCGCCCCAAGCGACAGGGGTGGGGTTAGCTCCCAACAATCGATAGAATTGCTGCAGCATTTTCGACCCCGGCACTCGAAACTTCACCCCGGCAAGGTCTTCCGGCACCAGGATCGGGTCCATTCCATGTCTGACCGAAAAAGTTCTTGCTGAAGTTGACGTATACCATAAGGCCTTGAATCCAGACGCATTGATCTTCGGATCTACCACAGATTTCCATACATCCGAAGTAACAAGATTGACCACTTCCTGATTCCGCGCGCACATATAGGGCATATTAATCAAGTCTGCTTCCGGTGCGAACGGAGCGAAATTGGAAACCGAGTGCTGGGCAACTTGAATCACACCACTTTGCACTTTTTTTGCTAGCGCCCCACCGGCTCCGAGCTTTTTCCCAGGTGCAAGATTAACGTAAATCTTGCCGTTGGTCATGTTCTGGATATTTTCTTTGAAATCCAGTTGCATGATAGGATAGGCTCTGGATACGCCAATGATGTAGGCTGTAGCAAAAGTCATGGTGTACTCAGCAGCTTCTTTGCGTTCAGCTTCCTCATTTGCAGTTTGTGCTGTTGCCTCCGCGGACATCAGCGCCCCTCCAGCGCCGGCCATCAGTGCTGCAGTGAAGCCGTACTTCGCACTGGCTTCAAAAAATCTGCGCCGTTCCTCGTTCGCGGGAGCATCAATTTTTGTTTTAGTCTTCATAGTCAAACCTCCAATGGGATTAAGGTATCAAGGAATTAAAGTAATTTGTCATTCTCTGAACGCTCCTTGATCAGCGTACTGATAATGAAAAAAATGACGGATAAAAGGAGCACCAAAAACTCGGGTACACCTTCCATGTGAACATGGGTGTTAATTCGATAAGCAATTTCAATCTTGCCAATGACGATATTGACTGCAAAGACAACGATACAAACGATCGAAATAATCAGATATAGGCGGCTGCTTCTGAGCATGGCAGTCAGTGATCAGCTAGTGACGGTGGTAAAACTGGTTCAACGTATGGAAATCTTGCCATTGCCTTGGTATCAGCAGCCCCTGCGTTCCTGACATATTTGTATTTGTCATCATCACTTAAGGCGTATACGTAATTTGGGTTACCTCCTGTAACGCGGTGAATGTACAGTCGTTGCGCTTGGTTCTGCTCGATTTGCGAATGTAACTTATCCGGGTCCCATGAAATGTGCGCGAATTCGCGCAATTCCGAAATCTGATCCTGATAGCGCGGATCATCGATTAGATTCTGCAACTCAAGGGGATCAGTGTTCAGGTCATACAGCAATTCTTCATCGCTTTCAAGGTTCATGTATTTCAACCCATGCCTAAGCGCCATTCGACTTGGGCCAGTGGATCCATCAGCAGAGAATTCTGAGATAACGGGATGATTCCAGTCATGTCCCTGATTTGCGATGATGGAGTAGAGGCTGTTCCCATCTGCTTCAACCAAATTTGCGCAGCCATCTCCTTCAGCAGCCATATCAAGCAAGGTAGGCAACAGGTCAACCAAGGAAACTTCACAGTCGATTCGGGCTGGTTGAAATTTTCCGGGGTAATTCACAATCAGCGGCACCCGACTCGCCCACTCAAAAAAGTGCTGCTTGTACCACATCCCCCGCTCCCCCATCATGTCGCCATGGTCGGATGTAAATACCACAATCGTATTTTCAGCCAATGCGGTATCTTTCAGCACTTTGAGCAATTTGCCGACTTTATCGTCGATATAGCTGATCATGCCGAAGTACGCGTGTCGGGCGTTGCGGATCTGATTTTCGTCGACCTGATATTCATCACGACCTTGACAAAAATGAAGATTCCAGCTCAATTTGTCTTTTTCATGCAGTGGAATTTCCTCGACCTGCGGCATCTCAAGTTTTTCATGACAGTATCGGTTCCAGTATTCGTCGGTTGTGACATAGGGAGAATGCGGATGGGTAAATGACACTGTGAGAAAGAATGGACTACCACTTGCATCGCGCGCAAGATCGTATAGACCTTGTATGCTTTCGAATTCAACTTCATCGTCATAATCGATTTGCAACGAGCGGATGCATTTTCCTGCCTGTATCACTGGAGCCATGGTCAAATTGGTAGGCCGGAAGCGATATCCCTTCGACCAGTCAACAGTCCAGGCAAAGTTGGCTGGATATATTTCTGTTGTCAGACGGGTTTCGAAACCGTGCAATTGATCGGGGCCAACGAAATGCATTTTCCCGCTAAGAATGGCACGATAACCGAGTTGGCGCAAGTAATGGGACACGGTTGGAATGTCCGCAGGAAACTCACTGGAGTTGTCATACTGTTCGATCTTGCTTGGCAGAATTCCGGTAAGCATGGATGCGCGGGAGGGGGCGCATATCGGAAAATTGCAGTAAGCCTTTTCAAAGACTACACCGCTGTCTGCCATTCGTTGCAGATTTGGAGCTTGCGCGTATCGACCTGAATCCAGTGCCAAGGCCGATGCCGATAGCTGGTCTGCCATGATCAACAGAATATTGGGTCTCTGAGTGCCGTTCATGGCAGTACACCGTGTCTCATTGCATCATCAATCTGAACCTGGCTCAGCGGCGGTAGGTCAGGGGGTATTGGAGATGTCCGCGGCAGTTGGAATTTGCCTTTCGTGCTATCCACCTGACGGTTTCGCACAAAACGCTCGTTGTCACCTTTGCGGTAGATGTAGTCCCAACTGGGCGAATCGCCAGGCGTGTTGTTAATGGCAATTCGCCTTCTCTGGCTCAGTCGGACCCGCTGATCAACTTCTTCTGGATTCCATGATGTGTGCAAAGCCTGTTCTAGCTTCGTCTTGATCTGCAGGGATCCTGATTCACTGGCAATGTTCTTCTCTTCCTGCGGGTCTTCGGACAGATCGAAAAGCTGCTCGTCTTTGCCGTGGGTGTACATGTACTTGTAATTTCCGATTCGTACCATGCGGCAGGGTACACAAGGGCCAATCGCCAGGTAGTCGGCAATAATCGGATGTTCGACTGTCCCGCCTCGAAGTAACGGAAGCAGGCTTTGACCGTCAAATTTCTCTGGTACATCGTCAACTTCTAGCATGTCCATCAGTGTAGGCAGCAGATCGATATGAGAAACCGGATCAGAAACTCTTTTGTGATCAATTCTTCCGGGCCAGCGCAGGGTCAACGGAACGCGAATGGATGGCTCAAAAAAGTGGTGTTTGTGCCACATACCCCGTTCTCCGAGCATCTCACCATGATCAGAAGTGAATATGACAAGCGTGTTGTGAGCGAGGTTTGTTTCATCCAACACTTCGAGCAGTCGTCCGATCTTGTCATCCAAATACGACAGCATACCGTAATACGCATGCCGGGCATTTCTAACATGTTCAGCGGTAATTTTGTGCAGGTGCCGGCCATGCGCAAAATACAAACCCTGACTGTGGTAATCCAGATTTTCAAACGGAATTTCACCAACCGTCGGCAGATCAATTTCGGTGTGTGAATATCGGTCCCAGTAGTCTTGTCCGATCGTAAACGGGTGATGTGGGTGGGTGAATGAAACCGTCAGAAAAAAGGGCTGTTCACGGTTGGACCTAGCCAAGTCATAAAGTTTCTGCATTCCGCGGTATTCAACTTCGTCATCGTAATCCATTTGCATGGACCGGACGCATGGACCAGCCTCCAGGATTGAGGAGCAAGTGACACCCGAAGTGATATAGCTCGCGCCCTTGTCCCAGTGCGGCACCCAGGCATAGGTGGATGGATAAACATCGGTGGTTAGTCTTTCGTTGAAGCCGTGCAACTGATCTGGCCCTATGAAGTGCATTTTGCCGCACAGAATTGTTGCATAACCGCGGCTACGCAGGTAGTGAGCGAGCGTAGGCGTGCTCGCCGGAAATTCACTGGCGTTATCGAAGGCATTGATATTGACCGACTGCTTTCCGGTCAGCAGCGAAAACCGGGCAGGGGCGCAAAGCGGTGAAGCGCAATATGCGTTTTCGAACAGCAGACTCTCGGCAGCTAATTTTTCAAGATTGGGCATCTTTACAACTGGGTTGCCATAGATGCTCATCGCGCGAATCGTCATTTGATCCACCATCAGCAACAGAATATTGGGTTTGTCCAAACTCTGATTCATGCCAACATCTGATCGTTTGCATCAATGATCGCTTTGAGCGGTTCCAGGTCCAAGTCCATTGAGAGTAAAAAACGATCAATTGCGAACTGGACCGATCCTTCGATCACGGATTTGGACGATCGAATAATTTCAACCGCTCTGTAGTTCTCGCGCGAGGCATATTGTTTCCACGCGGCATTGAAACCCTCCATGTAATGTGGAGACCGTCCGGTTTTACCGGCGATAACAATTGCTTCCGGGCAAACTGCCTCTGCCAGCTGCGCCGCATACTGCCCCAGCCATTCGCCTCCCTGCCTCAACACTTTGTTTGCCTTGCGTTCACCCGTTGCAGCGGCCTCGATAATCGCTGTGATTTCCTCACTGTTATGAAACGAATCGCCGGGTGTGAAAGAGACATTTTTCTGATTTTTATACTGAGCAAGAATGCCGAAGCCGGAAGATACTGTATTGATACATCCGCGTTGACCGCACTCGCAGGAAATGGAACTGGCATTCATCGGAACGTGATGAATCAGGCCGGCAGCTGAATTTCGCCCGCGAACCAGTTTTCCGTCAAGCATCAAGCTGGCCCCAACATAGCCTGTACCCACCCGGAAAGCCAGAATATTGTCACAGTCCTGTGACTGCCCGAAGTAGGATTCTGCGAGATTAATGACGTTGTTCAGATTTTCGATTGCGACAGGAATGCCAACCTCAGCATGCAAAAGATCGCGAATCGGCAGATTTTGCCATTGATAGATTCGTGAGTCTTTCAATATTCCTAGCAAAGGATCGATTTTTCCTGCCAATGCAAGTGCTATGCCGATCACTTGCTGTTTCTGCAAATGATTGCGAGCAATCAACTCAAGAACCAAGTTTCCAATTCGGGCAATGATCCGATCGGGTGGCTCAGAAAGTGAAAGGTCCAGGTTGATTTGATCCTTGATTTCACCAACAGCATTCGCAAGCACAATTTGTCGACTGTCGACATGCAGACTGACTCCGATGATGTGTGCGACGGCGCCACTGATTGAGAGTTCGGTTTCTTTTCTTCCCGGAACACCGCGTCTTGGGAGCTGGGATCCTTCCTCGACCAATCCCGCATCGATCAGTTCTCGGGTTATGCGGGAAACACCAGTATTGGTGAGCCCAGTTAAAGCAACCAAACCGGTTCTTGACACTGAAGATCGAAGATAAATTTCAGACAGAATCGCTTTGCGATTAAATTTGCGAAGTGCAGCCGTCGTTTGAATAGATGATTCCGTCAAGAATTTGTGCTTAATTAATAACTAACTGTTAGCAAATTTTAGTGAAAGAAAATTTTGTTGTCAACTGAGCGGCTAAATAACAATTCCGAAGTGAAGTGGGAGCAGGTTTTGGCACTAAATTACAAACTCTGAGAAACCAACTCATTATTCATTGCCTTGGCAACGGTCAATTTCATGCATAACCGAATTGCTATGGATTCCAAGTCAAACCGAAGAAAACAATCCGAGTTCCAGTCATACGAATTCCTGACACCAAGGCGGCAGCCCCATTTTCAGGAAACAACGAATGAAAGCTATTCCAGTGTTGTTCGATGGAGTGTACCGATGCTCTCAATCGTTTTTTTGTCGACTCCGGCCTCTTTTGCAAATTGTGGCCATCGACTCACTACAGATATGATTTCAGCGATGATACGTCGAGCAGCCGATTTTTTCAGTCCTGAAAATTCAGCAAAATTGAGCAGATCATCCATTTCAAAATTATTGCGCTTACCCCCAACACTTAATTGATGATCACGGGCCCAAAGAGCCGAGGGGTGATATGCGTAAACCACATCGTAAGCAGGTGACAGACTCCAATTCCCGTTCCGATCCATCAGGAACGCAATATTTTTGACATGATCGTCCTGATTACGTCCCACTATGTTGAACACTGTTCGACGAAATTGCTGTTCAATCGTAGACATTCCAAGTCCCAACTGTCGGATCGTCTGCATAACCTGCTCATAGGCATAAACGAGTGGCTGGTTAAAATCAAAATGTCGCAATGCTCCAAGAGATTGCATGTGAATTTTGCGCCCATTAATATCTCGATCAAATCGTCGGGTCATGAAATAACTCCGACCACCCTCATGATGAAGTTGGCACTCTGACATCTCAATTCCAATTTGTCGGGCCATTAGGTAATAAGCGAATTCGATTCGGCCATATCCTTCTGGGACTGTCCATTCGTTGTTTCGGTCACTGGAAATTCCATCGAATTTCAGCAGCCAGTGCTCGTAACCCACAGGTATGTTGTTTTGACTGGATCGAAACTGTCCTGTTGCCGGATTCCAGGCAAGAACTGCCTTAGCTCGAGCACCACCGGCAGAAGTTCCTACACTCAGAACGCTTTCCAGAGCATCTTGATCATCTTTGCCGAATAATCTGCCATCCAGACTGCTTCTATCGTCAAACACTCTGTCAATGGTGTCGGCCAACTGCGCTATCTCGACCTCATTTTGCCACTCGTCACGCAACGTAGGGCTGTATTCCAGTGCGCCAATTCCGCGTTTGCCAACATAGCACAACCGATCCACTGGATTGAAATATTCACGGGGCTGTCCCGTTTCTTCCAACCAGACGTCGATTAGCGAATTGCCAAAAGTATCGGGTAGCGAATCACAAACCATTCCAGGCAGCCCTTTAAATGTCTCTGTCTTCAAAACTGGAAACGAATAAGGCTCCTCCCGAACGGGTAGAACAATTGGTGAGACTTCAATTCCCGCACCGACAAACTCCGGATCGTACTGAAAGACGCCTATGGAATGCTCTGCGACCCAGGAAATTGCACCAATTCGCCGTCCCCATAAATAGACATTCGCATCAGACACGAAACTAGTCCTTCCATGCCCAGGTAGTGTCAACTTGTCTTTCCTCAATCGGTCGGGCTCGTTTTCGTTCCTTTCGCTTTGATTCCATTCGCTCAATGGGACGGATGTCGTGTACTGTGAAAATACTTAAAATGTCATCTGTATAACCAAGTACGATTACCACCCGCAGGAAAC
>CAZYSR010000019.1:0-2452 GCA_964649525.1 uncultured Gammaproteobacteria bacterium | reverse complement strand
GCATTGGTTCTCGGACAGGAAAACCAACGTTCTCGATAGTAACCTGGCTGGCGTCAATGCCATTGGCTTTAACAAAAGCGTTCCACTGGGCATATGCACCATCTGGAGCTGGTGCGCCTAGAATCTTGCCTTCCAGGTCTTTGGGTGCATTTACTCCGAGTGATTTGCGACCAACAATTGCGAAAGGTGGAGCGTTATAAATCATAAAAATTGCTTTAACAGGCAGGTCAGGATTTTTGTCACGGAACTTAATCAATGAATTGATATCTGCATTGCCCATTTCATAAGTGCCTGATGCGACTCTGGGAATGGCATCCAAAGAACCCTTGCCAGTATCCATCTGAACATCAAGTCCTTCGGCTGAATAGAGCCCGGTGTCCCATGCCAACAGTAGTGGTGCTGCTGGCCCTTCCCATTTCCAATCGTTGGCAAACTTAATTGACGTTTCGGCATGCGCCGCGCTGGCCACGAACAGACCGGCAAGAAGCATAATTATTGTTCGTATTTTCATTTCACACTTCCTCAGATTATCGAGAATTATTCAGAACTTTGATTAAGCCAATTGTATTGCAACCATATGACACTAGAATTTAATTTGCAAACTTCGTCAGATGCTGAACTTGAACAATAGGCGTGACAGGTCATACTGATTTCGTATTTCTTCAGCTACTAGGATGCACTTCGTGCAAGCGACGAATAAATAGGTGGACTAGATATTTGACAGACAGAATTTTTGTTCTTCTGCCTTACGAATTCCAGCTTTACAAAAAATGACTTCAAAACCCAGTGCCAATGCCACACCAGGCATTTGAATGACTAGTCAACCAAAGCGACTAGTTTGTCAATACTATCTTTTGCGTCGCCAAAAAGCATGCGATTGTTTTCTTTGTAGAAAAGTGGGTTATCGACACCTGCATAACCGGAGGCCATACTTCGCTTCAGTACTATGGTGTTCTTAGCCTTCCACACCTCGATGACAGGCATTCCTGCGATCGGACCTTCATCATCTTCCTGAGCAGAAGGATTGACAATGTCGTTGGCACCGATCACCAGAATTGCATCTGTATCCGGCATATCTTCATTGATTTCGTCCATTTCCATCACGATGTCATAGGGAACTTTCGCCTCTGCAAGCAGAACATTCATGTGTCCTGGCATTCTGCCTGCAACGGGATGAATGGCAAATCGAACTGTGATGCCCTTGTCGCGTAGTTTTCGGGTCAACTCTGCAACTGGGTGTTGTGCATGTGCGACAGCCATGCCGTATCCAGGCACAATGACAACGGACTTTGACGAGTTGAGCAGCGAAGCAGTTTCATCCGGAAAGATTTCCGAAATTTCACCACCTGATTCACCGGAAGCCGAACTTGTGCTGGTTGTTCCAAACCCGCCCATAATGACACTGACAAAATGTCGGTTCATTGCTCGGCACATGATGTAGCTCAAAATTGCACCACTGCTTCCGACCAGAGCACCCACTAAAATCAGCAAGTCATTCGCCAGCATGAACCCGGTTGCCGCCGCTGCCCAGCCAGAATAGCTGTTCAACATGGAAATTACAACAGGCATATCGGCTCCACCAATCGCAAGTACCAGATGAAGTCCCAAAATAAATGCCAGCAGGGTCATGATAAGCAGGAAATTCGTTCCGGATACCAGTGAATCTGCGGTGAGAAACTCCGCACCTAGCCAAATACAAACAACCACGATGACAAGATTTAACCAGTGTCGTAGCGGAAGCATTAATGGACTGCTGGAAATGATTCCCTGAAGCTTCCCGAATGCTGCAACTGAGCCAGTAAAGGTAATGGCTCCAATAAATACGCCGACAAAAATTTCTACTTCATGAACCACCTTTTCGGCTCCTTCGAATTCGATTAAAGGTTCAATGAAGTTGGCAAATCCTACCAATACAGCTGCAAGTCCTACAAGACTATGAAGAATCGCAACCAGTTGCGGCATTGCGGTCATTCTGACTCTCATGGTGACCAGAATACCGATCACACCTCCGATTGCCATCAAACCGATGACAAGACCAATATTGTCAAGAGCTTTTGCCGCAATTGTCCCGCCAACCGCAAGAATCATGCCTAGAATGCCGAAAACATTCCCGCGTACGGCGGATTCTTGGTGACTCAAACCACCAAGACTCAAGATAAAGAATATCGAAGCGATGATATAGAGTGAGTTGATAATTCCGTCGAACATTTACTTCTGAAACATTTTGAGCATTTTCCGGGTGATAAAAAACCCACCGAAAATATTGATGGAAGCGATCAGAATTGATACTGCCGCAAAGACTTTTACCCAGGGGTTCACAGCACCAATTTCTAGTAGTGCACCAACGATGATGATGCCGCTAATGGCATTGGTAACGCTCATTAATGGTGTATGTAACGCAGGAGTCACATTCCAGATAACATGCCAGCCGACAAATATTGCCAATACAAAT
>CAZYSR010000018.1:0-8614 GCA_964649525.1 uncultured Gammaproteobacteria bacterium | reverse complement strand
GGCTGTGACTTCGAAAACATCTAGTACGTCAATTTGGAGAAACTGGAAATGGGTCAAATGCTTGACGGGAAAACCGCAGTAGTTACTGGCGGTGAAGGAGGCATCGGTCAGGCAATCTGCAGTCGATTTGCAAACGAAGGTGCCATGGTGGTGTCAGCGGATTTAGTCCAACGAATTGCGTCGAAAAAGAATATTCGATTCGTGGAATACGACGTTACGTGCGAAAAACATGCTTCTTCGCTCTTTAGGGCATTGAGTGAAGAATGGGAACGGCTTGATATTTTGGTCAACGCAGCAGGCATAGAAATTGAAAAAACAATTGAGGAAACCTCACTAGAAGAATGGAATCGGATTTTTGCCATTAATGTTACCGGCACTTTTTTGACATCCAAGTACGCCCTTCCAATGCTTCGAAATTCAAAAGGCGCCAGCGTAGTAAACTTTGGTTCTTACGATGGGTTTATTGCTGATCCTGATTTAGCGGCTTACTGTGCGACCAAGGGTGCCGTTCATGCGTTAACCCGAGCCATGGCCTGCGATCATGGACCGGAGGGAATTCGAGTAAACGCTATCTGCCCAGGTTATGTAGATACGCCAATGTTAACCAGTTTTTTCGACAATCGTGAAGATTCGGAAGTGGAGAATTCAGCTTCAGAAATTCGAAGGCAAGCTGCCCGGGATATTCATCCGATGCGAACTTATGGTCAGCCAGAAGATATAGCCAATCTCGTCAACTGGCTGGCGTCAGATGAGGCTCGCTATGCTTCCGGACAGTTGTGGGTCATCGACGGTGGTCTGAGTGCTCAGGTGCAGCAGATGCGCTTGTGAGTTAATCGAAAACCAGCCTCTGCCTTTCAACGTCTAACTCAACTCTCATTATTGGACACCTGTTTTGACAAGCAAGAATGTAATCATTACCTGCGCAGTGACAGGAGGGATACATACCCCAACAATGTCCCCCTATCTGCCAATCACACCGGCTCAGATTGCTGACGCAGCCATTGGAGCGGCACAGGCTGGGGCAGCCATTGTCCACCTTCATGCCAGGGACCCGGAGGTTGGTCGCCCGGATTATCGACCAGAGACATTTATGCAATTCCTGCCAGTCATTCGGGAGCGAAGCGATGTGGTCGTAAATGTATCTACGGGAGGGGGTCTTGGCATGACAATTGAAGAGCGTCTCGCTGCGGCACAACATGCCAGCCCGGAGATGGCATCGCTCAATATGGGATCGTTGAACTTCGGTATTTTTCCGATGGCACAAAAGTACACGGATTGGAAATTTGACTGGGAAGAGCCTTTCCTGGAAATGACAAGAGACTTCATATTTCCCAATACGTTCAAGACAATTGAGCATGCTCTGAACGAACTAGGCGAGGGACATGGAACGCGATTTGAATTCGAATGCTATGATCTCGGACACCTCTATAACCTGGCTTATTTCGTTGACAAAGGCAAGATCAAGCCGCCATTTTTTATTCAACTGATTTTTGGAATCTTGGGCGGTGCCGGCCCAGACCCTAATAATCTGACACATATGCATTCGATTGCACAAAAACTGCTTGGAAACGACTTCGAATGGTCTGTTTTGGCTGCTGGTCGATTTCAAATGCCTTTTGCTACTCAGGCTGCCACCATGGGTGGTAATCTGCGAGTAGGCTTGGAAGATAGTCTTTGGATTGGAAAAGGCGAACTGGCCAAATCCAACGCCGAACAGGTCACGAAAATTCGTACGATTATCGAGTCACTCGGTCATAACGTCGCGACACCTGATGAAGCGAGGTCAAGATTGGCGCTCAAAGGTAAAGACAACGTCCAGTTTTAGAAGCGCTGCTGAGCAATCGTTCACAAAAGCAAAAAAATGCATGGATTGCTCTGCGAAGGTGCGGCGCAGAAATCAGCAGTGCATTCCGACGACTCTAAGAATTCTAAGGTTTTGGTTGAATACGAGCAACGCGGTCAAGAATTCCGGTGGTGATTCTACCGATGGAGGCAACGGCATCGAGAGTTTCTGGCCGATGCTCAAGCGAATTCACAAAAGGCCTTACCACAACGAGCAAAAAATCCTAGTCGGTATGCGAGTGAAATTGCCGGGCGACATAGCACTTCGGGAGTTGGATGCTGTTAGGCAGGTGGACGTGGTTACAAAGTATTCGAACCCCGTCCGTACTACATATGGAGTTCAATCTCGCTACCGAATAACTTCCTCTCCTTCGACCCAATTACTTCCACCTTTTTTCAACATTGATATTACTCCAACATTTTTGTTGGCAATTATTCTGTTGGCAAGTCAAATTTATCAAGGGGTAATTGCAGCGCATCAGTAACACAGCAACATCAGGGAAGAGATGAACAACCGTCGGGATTGACGAGATTGGAAAATTATTCCAATGGGGAAACTAAGTTTTTTATCCCCTAATTTTTGGTCTTTGCTTGATGTACAAGATTCCAAGTGCAATCCACGCTGGAATTGACGCGAAAGCAACATAACCAAATACTCCCAAGGGTCCCAGCAATCCGCCAATGGTTGCAGCCAAAGCGGATATGGGGATGAGAAAGACTCCGAGAATGTATGCAGTTATGCGGCTGCGGCGAAAGGTTTTCTGGAGCGCAACCGTCAAAGGGATTCCACAAGGCCACGCAACCAAAAAAAGCATACCGATTTGTAAAAAGAGCGTGCCGATTTGGCTGATGTGGAAACCTAAGCCATCAGAACCTGTCCATATTTCGATGCCGAAGCGAAGCACAAACAACACCAGAACTGAAATGGGTAGCCAAATAGAAAGTAAAAGTGTTTTGACAATTGGTTGTGTGGGCATTTGAAACTTCATGGGAGTCAAATTGATTGGTTTAGGTCTTCCAGCAAAGAGGCTTCAAATATATGCCAATAATTATCAGATGGCCGATTCCTTGAGCAGTAAATATTCCGATCGTTTGAGCTCAGAGTCTGAAAATTCTGCTTACTATGAGGTTGAGTTCATATACGAAGTGCACTTTAAAGTTGTCAAAAAACCCCATCGAAATCGTACGGCGATTATGAGGAAAGTTGAAGAGGCGAGCTGGCCAAACCCAACGCTGATCAGTTCACAAAAATTCTTAAGATTATCGAATCACTTGGTAATTACGTTGCAACACCTTATGAAGCGAGGTCAAGATTGGTTCTCAAGGGTAAAAACAACATCAGCGTTTTAGAAGTGCTGCTTCTTTATGGCCCATCTCCAATACACAGCCCAGTTTCGCTGAAAATTATGTTGATTGACTAAAAATAAATTCCAAGGACATCATTCTGCAACGTGCCAGTCTTCAATCCACATTGTCGTAGTTGAGGTGTTACCCGTCGGATTAATCCCCTTTAGCCATTTCGGAAACACAAACGGGCTGGAGCGGTAATACAGCGGAATAACGGGCAAGTCTGTTGCATATAGGTGTTGAATCTTTGACCACAGTTCCTGCCGTTCAGCTTTGTCCAGAGTAACTTCAACCCTATCAATCAATGCATCCATTTGTTCACTTCTATATCCAGGATAGTTGCTTCCCTGCCAGTTATTCTCAGCGGTCGGAATTTCAGTTGAATGTAGTGTACCTCGCGGCGAACTTTCAGGGTCGCTGATCCAGGCATACATGGCCATACCAGAAAATTGACGTTTAGTAACAGTTTCGCCAAAATATACGCGCGCAGGTTCATTTCGAATTTTGATATCGATACCAACTTCTCGCCACTGAGCCTGCAATACCTGCTGCACAGTCTCTCTAATCCGGGACCCGGCAGTCGTTCCAATTTCTAGAGCCAGAGGCTCTCCACTCTCATTGTGGCGAATGCCATCGACTATTTTGCTCCATCCGGCTTCATCCAATAGGGCTCGTGCCAGTTCCGGGTCAAAGGGATAGATTGGAATGGTTGTGTCATAAATCGAATCCAGCGGACTGACAAATGAATTGGCGACGGGTTGCTTTCCTTCAAACAACTGTTCGCTTATTGCATGCCGGTCGATTGAGTGAATCAACGCCTGCCGTACTCTCAGATCAGCAAGAATTGGGTTATTCTGGTTTAGATCGATGTGTTCGTAAATCAGGCCTGGTTGATAATGAAATTCAAAGGTTGAACCATGTCTCTTTTCCATAGTCAGAGCCTGATCAAGCGTGATTCCAAGCGTACCAGACATGTGATCAATGGAATTTGATAGAAGATTCGCTTCCAAAGCGGCGGTATTTTCAATTGTTCGTATCACAATCCTGTCAAAGAAAGGCTGACGTCCCCACCATGTTTCATTTCTCGCATACTCAACGTGTGAGCCAGGTTCTACATTAACAATTCTGTAGGGTCCAAAGTACAGTCCAGGATTGTAGGTGTCTGTATCGTATGAGTTACGATGGCGATACTCTTCCGGCTCGGCAAATGCGGGGCGATCAATATGCTCTGGAACCAAATACAGATCAAGTTCGTTGTATTTGTAGTCCAGTCGATCCATATTCAGGGTAAATGTTTTGTCATCGACGATGTCGACTGACAGCACCCGTCGATAGAATTCAGCGCCAAGAATACCACTTTGAGGATGCTTCCCGATTTCGATGGTATATTCAACGTCTTTTGTAGTGATTGGGATACCATCACCCCATCGCGCTTCAGGCTGAATTGTGTAGGTGACTGCGACACCTATTTTTCCTTCTCCAAGATCTGTTTCCACTGCACCACCGTTTTCGATGGTCGGCAATTCTGTGCACAGCATGCAGATGAGATTCCAATTTGCATCATAGGCTGTAAATGGTCGCATAGTGAGATTCAAAACGTAGTATTTGGCCACCATCGAATCAATGCCGGGATGAAAAGTTGAAGGGAACTGGGTAACACCAATTACCAAAGTGTCTTTTGCCTGCGCAACATTTGATAATGGCAACAGCAATACAAACAGTACTGCAAAAATTCGTTTAATCATCTGATCTCTCCCTAGTCATGATTTTGTCCCCTTTTTGAATTCGTGAAACACTATGTCTGCCTACCTACGGCGAGTGCCTTGTCGTTCGATTATAGATAGAACATCAAACCTTTGAATAGTCCGGCGAGGTTAGTTTGATTCTAAAAGAACAACCGATGATTCAATTCATCTGGCTGGCAGATGCACAATGTTCTCTCGACAAGTATCGATCGGTCTGCATTTCATGTAATCTGCTGGCAGTTCGCTCGAATTCTTTCACTAATCGCTTACCCGTGTATAGTGAATTGATTGAGGAATGAGCTGAGATTATCAAATGTACACCGCGGTCATAGAACTCATCGACAAGTTCGATGAATCTGCGTGCCTGGTTTTCGAACTCCCAATTCAATTCAGGAATGTTGGAGATCATCACGGTTCGGTATAGACTGGCAATTTCAATGTAGTCGGCTTTAGAACGCGGGCCATCACAAATTTCCGAAAACTCAAACCAGGCAAGGTGGTCCGAGTGACTTACGGTCTGGATAGTCCGTTTCAATACTTCCAGTGAATTTGAGTGCGTGGGCAAGCCAGCGCTTAGTTCTGTGAATAATCTTTTAAACTCTGCATCCGTCTCAGGAGATAGCGAATCGTAGTAGAGTTTTTTCCCAGCCAATGCCTGTAGACGGAAGTCGGTCCCGTCATCGATCTGAACCACATCCATTTGCGAATTTATCAGCCGAATTGCGGCCATAAAGCGATCTCTTTGTATCCCTCCGAGGTAGAGATTATCCGGGCTGGTATTTGAAGTGACCACAATCACGACGCCATTTTCGAGCAGCGAACGAAGCAGGCCTGAAAGAATTACGGCATCACCAATATCGAGGACAAAAAACTCATCAAGACACAAAAGTTTGCAACGTTTCGACAACTTCCGACCTATCTTTTCGAGGGGATCAGTCGTATCCCTGAACTTTTTTAGTTCGTGGTGAACTGACTGCATGAAGCGGTGGAAATGCGTACGCACTTTGAGGTCAACCGGCGCAGAACTGAAAAACAAGTCCATCAGGAAAGTCTTTCCGCGACCGACGCCTCCCCAGATGTAAATTCCTTTGATCAAATCCTCGTCAGGTCTGAAAAATCGCTTTAACAGTCTGCTGTGACGAACCGAACTGGAGTTCGACAGCTGGTTCAGCAGGCGCTGAAGGTGCTCTATAATTTTTTGCTGACCAGGGTCTGCCGCTATCCCATCTTCTTGAACCGCCTGCCTGTAGCGATCAATCAGTAACGAGTCCGACACAATGGCGCTCCAAAATTTGAATTCGTAGTGAGGTGGCTTTAGAAAATATCATGAACATCATTCAACAATAAGTTGCTTGAATAATTCACGATATAAGTATTTGATAATCAATAATTATATTAGTTAACCGTGTTAAAACCTGATGATTGGTAGTGCGTTTATCTGACCTATATTTCTACAAAATGTGCTATTTTGACCGAACTTAAAGTATTGAAATTTTTTAGTAGCAGCCTCACCCGATACTTGGTTATTTGATTTATCGAATGACCAACCGGTTTTCAACAAAAACTTGATGTGAGCAAATCAGACAAATGACAATGACCAACCCTATAGATTTGGAATCAATCGTTTATCGTGTTGCCAAAATTTCAATTCAGGCCGGGCACGAAATACTTCGGTATTACAAATCTGACTACAGTATCCGGAACAAATCAAATAACAGTCCAGTAACCGAAGCGGATATTGCAGCCAATGAGATCATTGTCTCAAGTCTTGCAAATCTCACACCTGAAATTCCGATCATCTCAGAAGAATCCGACATAGCGGATTACTCAGTTCGGTCTCATTGGCAACGTTACTGGTTGATCGACCCACTCGACGGCACGCGTTCGTTTGTTCAAGGTACCGACGAGTTTACGGTCAATATCGCGCTGATCGAAAGCCACTATCCAGTTCTCGGTGTGGTCCACAGCCCAATCGAACAAAGTACCTACTGGGGTGCTGTTGGTGTCGGAGCTTACCGTTTAGTGTCCGAATTTGACGAACCAACATCGATAAATACAGGACAGTTGAACAACAGTTACATCAGAATGGTGATATCAAGGTTAGGAATGAATGATGGAGTTGAGACGTTCAAACGTAACCTTGAAGCGGACTCATTTACCTGTGAGGTTTTGCGGAGTTCAAGTTCAATCAAGTTCTGTAGAGCTGCTGAGGGCACAGTCGATGTATTTCTAAGATTTGGAACGACATCTGAATGGGATACCGCGGCTGGACAATGTGTCCTAGAGTGTGCAGGTGGATCGGTAATCGATCTGGACAATAACCGGCTCAAATACAACAAGGCCGATGCGAAACTTAGAAACCCAAAGTTTCTCGCAATAGGCTCAGGCGGGTTAGATTGGCAACGCTACCTGCCAGAAAAGTAACGATTAAATCCGGGGCTTGTGACAGCCATTCAATATTTCTAAATCACCCTCATTCAGAACGAAGTTGCCTACAGATTCCGCTTGCTGACCGGCACTAAAAAAGGCAGAATCTTCACTTTATTGTACCGGTCAGTTGAGTATTTATATTGCCGCTCTAGACTAAGTTACGACCCTAGTACTTTCTGAAGCAGTTCGAAACTACGCGAATTGGCTGTATTAGCAGAAGCTTCATCATAACTTTCTCGACCGGGTGTTGCAAACGCGTGATCAAGGCCCGGATAGCTGTAGATTTCTATATCTTCGCAGCCTTTGAATTTTTCACTGATTTGCTCAACTGCTTCTGGTGGGACAAAACCATCTGCGCCGGCGAAGTGCATTATCATCGGACAGTCGATGTCATCAGCTTCATTCAGTGAATTTTCGATCGAAACACCATAGTAACTGATTGAACAGTCTACATCAGTTCTTGCTGCAGTCAAATAGGCCAAATACCCACCGAGACAGTAGCCGAGTGCGCCAACTTTTCCAGTACTGCACTCCGGTAGTTGCCTGACTGCGGCAATTGTGGCAGCAATATCATTGATTCCGTTATCGACATCAAACCGGCCGTAGTAATCAAAAGCCTTGGCGAAGTCTTCATCGTGATAGCCAAGCACGATTCCGGGTTTAAATCGCCAGAATAGATCCGGCACCACGGCGACATATCCTTTATTGGCAAAATCTTGTGCTGTCTCACGAAGAAACGAGTTGATACCGAAAATTTCCTGTATCAGAACAAGCCCTGGCCCAGAACCGCTTTCTGGTGCGACCATGTAGGCATCGAATTGGCCTCCATCTGATGAATTTATAGTGATCATTGATCCAGACATGATTTACCTCCCTATTTGTCCAACCGACATTACAAGTAGTGCTGAGGAAATAATTTTAGCGAAGTCCTTTGTTCAAGCCAAAATTGATTGCTTTATCACAGGAATATTCGTTTATCGGATATTTGTGATTGAATCGCCTGTTTTCATCCAAATGACAGTACAGGTATCTTGTAACAAATTACTCATTGTAGAGTTTCGCGTTCAAAGCAATATCTGCCCAATCGTCCACAGCAGATGCAGTTAGATCGGTATCGCAAGGTATCGTTACCGTTCCCCGCAGACATCCAAAAGCAGGATGAACATCTGATTTTTTCAAGGTCGGTATTGATGATACTTTTGCTAATTTAGATTCGGCTCCAATCTTGACAAATACTAGACTTTCTTTAT
>CAZYSR010000017.1:0-2219 GCA_964649525.1 uncultured Gammaproteobacteria bacterium | reverse complement strand
AAGTTTTGCGCTGGGCTGAAGACGAATTCGGAATCGTATGCAATGAGTTCTACGGCCTCACCGAGTTCAACCACATGGTCGGCTGCTGTAAACACCTATTCTCACCTATTCCGGGGTCAATGGGACTGGCGTTTCCAGGTCGGAACGTTGCAATCATCGACGAAGACGGTAACCCACAACCAGACGGTACTGCTGGAGAGGTGGCATCTTGGCTACCGGACGACCCGAGCTTGTTTCTTGGCTATTGGGGTGAGCCCGGTGTACCAGAAAGAATGCGACGTGGCAATTGGTTATGTTCGGGTGATCTCGCGGTGCGAGATGAGAACGGTTACTTTTGGTACCAAGGTCGCAATGATGACTTGATCAAGAGCGCCGGTTATCGAATCGGTCCAAACGAGGTAGAAGATACATTGATCTCACACCCATACGTCGCTGAGGCTGCGGTGATTGGAAAGCCCGACAAGGAGCGCGGACAGGTGGTGATGGCTTACGTTCGACTGATGCAGGGTCAGGAAAAAAGTGATGGAGTCAGAAAAATTCTTCAGGAACACGTCAAGGAAAATCTGGCCACCTATAAATATCCGCGAGTCATTGAATTTGTCGATTCATTTCCGCTCACAAGTTCCGGAAAGATCAGGCGCAATGTGCTCCGGGAGCGCGTCGCCAGCGAATCTCAGTGACAAGCAAACTCAATCTACCAACATTGCAATACTAGCGAAGTCTAACTTCAATGGCTGATTCGGTCTTTGTGCCTCTTGTTGAAATCACCAATCTCTATCTGGATGCAACACAAGATCGATATGTGATTGGCATCCCAAAAAATGCCAACCTGGCGGGTGACACCATCGGCCGTATCGCTCAAACCGAAAGGGCCAACCACATTGCTTTGATTCATGAAAACCCTGACGGGTCAATCGAACAATTTACCTACGCAGAATTGGACGATTTAGCCAGCAGGTTCGCCGTTTCGCTTAGAAAGTTGGGTGTCCAGCGCGGAGAGCCGGTTGCCATTAACACTGCCCAGGGCCGCGAAACCGCCATCGCACATATGGCTGTCTACAAACTAGGCGCGATTGCCCTTACGGTCTCACACCTTTATGGTCCGGATGCCGTCGTTCATGTCATTAGTGATTCAGGAACTCGGGTTTTCATTTCTCAGTCAGAATACTGGTCAAGACTGCGCGATTACTGTCGTAACCTCCCATCACTTCAACATTGCATTGTGAACGGGCCGTGTAAACCTGGCGAGATTGAATTCAATGCCTGTCTTGAAGTTTCACGAGAGGGGTTTGAACCGGTGATTTCTGACACCGAGGAACCGGCAATTCTGATGTACACCTCAGGCTCAACTGGAAAACCAAAAGGAATGGTACACGCACATCGACTGCTGCATGCGTTTCAGCCGAGCCTTACTCTAGTCTACAACCTGGAACTCAATTATCCGAACGGTGTGTTTTGGACGCCTTCTGACTGGGCCTGGGTTGGTGGATTATTTGATGTGGCGCTGCCAGCCTGGCAGCATGGCCAGACTGTTGTTTCCTGCAATCATCGGTTCTCAGCCGATTGGGCATTTGAGTTCATGCAAAGACACGGAATTACGCATTCGTTTCTGACGCCAACCGCACTCAAACGGCTGGCAGAAGTGAAAAATCCGCGAAACAAATGGCATCTGGCGATGCGTGTTGTTTGTACTGGTGGTGAAAGCCTGCCGGGAGAAGTATTGCGTTGGGCTGAGGAGGAGTTTGGTGTTACGTGTAATGAGTTTTACGGTCTGACTGAATTCAGCGATTCCATTGGCTGTTGCAAACGGCTTTTTCCAACCGTACCCGGATCAATGGGCCGGGTTTTTCCTGGACACACGGTTGCCATCATTGATGATAACGGTGTTGAGCAGCCGGATGAAACTATTGGCGAAGTGGCTGCTTGGGCACCAGATGAACCCTGCCTTTTCCTGGGATACTGGGGAGAGGAAGGAGTACCGCAACACATGAATGTTGGCAACTGGCTAAGATCAGGCGATCTTGCCGTGCGCGATAAGGAAGGCTATTTCTGGTATAAAGGGCGCACTGATGACCTGATCAAGAGCGGTGGCTATCGAATCGGACCCAATGAGGTGGAAGAAGCCCTGCTTTGTCACCCAGACGTAGCAGAAGCCGCAGTCGTAGGTAAACCAGATTTCGAACGCGGTACGATAGTCGTTGCATACGTCCGTGTTCGAG
>CAZYSR010000016.1:0-1795 GCA_964649525.1 uncultured Gammaproteobacteria bacterium | reverse complement strand
CGAGCAAGCCCGACAGTATATTCAAGTGCACCAGATTTGGCAACGATTTCACAAAACTGCTTGATATCGATAGCATCTGGATCACGAATCGCTGCATCGATCAAATTGCGTAGCGCCGCGTCGGAGTGCTGTCTTGCATAAATCAACGGTAATGTAAATTTTCCCTCGGCAAGATCATCACCGACTGACTTGCCAATTTTTTTTGCATCGCCTGCATAGTCCAGATAATCATCAATCAGTTGAAAAGCGATGCCTAAATTAGTTCCGAAATCAGCCATTCGCCGTTGAATTTTCTCGGGTTGATTCGTGATGATCGCACCAACCTGAGCACCGGCACTAAACAGTGCCGCAGTCTTTCTTTCAATGGTTTCGAAGTATTGCTCTTCCGTGATCCCTGACTCTTCAAGTTGTACCAGTTGCAGTATTTCTCCTTCTGATATCCGGCGCACCGTTCGAGCCATGACATCAAACACTTCCATTCGCTGAATTTCTACTAACAATTCAAAAGTTCTGGAATAAAGAAAATCACCGACCAGAACACTTGCAGGATTTCCCCATATTGAATTGGCACTGGCTTTACCCCGACGCATTTTCGAGTCATCGACGACATCGTCATGTAAAAGCGTGGCTACGTGAATGGTTTCGAGAATAGTTGCTAGGATGATGTGACTCTCACCTTTTTCAAATCCCAATGCACGTGCGCTCAAAATGACCGTGATGGGTCGAAGCTTTTTTCCACCATACTGATGGAAATGTCGTCCAATTTCCTGTATCAGCGGAATGTCTGAATCCAGCGCTTTGATACTGAATTCTTCCGCGTCGTCTAGATCGGTCTGAATGACTGAACGAATCTCGGCCAGCAAGTCCCCCGGTTTATCTGATCCTGTCGAGTGACGAGCATTCATATTGACATCAGGGTCTTTAGCAACAGCTTTCACAATAAATTGAATCGAATTAAACGGGTATTCTGCGTTGAAACGCTTCGATCAAGGTGCCTTTATCCATGTACTCAAGTTCACCACCCAAGGGTAGGCCCCGCGCCAGTCGGGTCGCATTGTAGCCATGTCTCGAAAGTAGAGAGGACAGATATTCTGCTGTTGCATCACCCTCGATTGTAATGTTGGTTGCAATAATGATTTCCTGTATCGGGTTATCGTTGAGAGTCTGTAGTAACTCATTGATGCTCAAGTCTTCTGGTCCGATTCCTTCCAGCGGGGAGATGCGTCCCATCAAGACAAAGTAAAGCCCTTTATAGACCCCTGTGTCTTCAAACGAATTCAGGTCCGCAGGTGTCTCAACAATACACAACTGAGTATCGTCCCGAGAAGGTGTCGTGCACAGAGCGCAGGTGGGCGACTCACTGAAATTATTGCAGCGAACACAGTGTGTTACGTTGTCAACGGCAAACTTCAGCGCGCTTGCGATTTCCGTAGCCGCTTCCCGGTCCCTGGCAAGCAGCTGAAATGTATAACGCTGTGCGGTTTTTGGTCCGACGCCAGATAGTCGACGAAATGCTTTCGTCAGGTCTTCAACTGCCCTGGAAACAGCCATTCAGCAATGACATCTGCAGATTGGTGCAGTTACTTGAGAAAATCGAAGGATGGCATCCCTACAGCCAGATCCTCGATAGCGGCTTCGTTAACCTTATCGACTTTTCGAACGGCATCGTTAATGGCTCCGGCTACCATGTCTTCAAGTATCTCGCGATCGTCCATCAATTCATCACTGATGTCAACTCTTAGAACATCATGGCGTCCATTCATGGTGATCTTGATCATTCCGCCACCCGCAACTC
>CAZYSR010000015.1:0-2873 GCA_964649525.1 uncultured Gammaproteobacteria bacterium | reverse complement strand
GTTGTCAGCGAATTTGCGACACTTCAATATCCAATTGGGAAGGCAGAGAAATAACCTCAAAAATTCGCGTTTAGAACTCCTGTCAACCAATTTTTTCATCTCTGCGTTGTTTTTACCAAGACACTTTCCAAAACGTCAGCTCGAGAGCTCAACTACTGTTGATTGCTTCTAGGAAATTTTTAACCTTACTCGGTTGATTGGTAATTGGCGGGCTCATGATAACGATTTGGGCATGGCTGATAGCATCCACAGCATCTTCCAAATCTGCGTCACAGTTTGCCTCCCAAATGTTCAGCGACAGTTAATGTCCGAGACTGATTTCTTCAGTCAGTTGACGAACACTGACTGCTTCCAGATTGTGCGATACTGGGAAACGCTCATCTCCCGCATGAACCACAAAACGACGAGTTGGTTTGATATCCTCGCAAGCACTGTGAAAACCACGACTTACTTTTGGTGAAAGAGAACGTTTAATTTCAATCGCCCAAACCGTACGGTGATCTTGTTCGATAACAAGATCGATTTCTGCCCCTGCCTGAGTTCGATAGAAGAAAGCCTGTTTATCCATTGGTAGTACTGATAGCAATGATTCGATGACGTAACTCTCCCAACTTCGACCAACGACCGGGTGTTCATTCAACTGATTGAAGGATGAAATTCTTAGCAAAGCGTGAACCAGTCCCGAGTCGCGCACATAAATTTTCGGGGACTTGATCATTCGTTTGCCCAGATTTGAATGATAAGGTTTTAACCGTCTGACCAATAGCAGATCGGCTAGCAAGTCAATGTAGCGCGTAACCGACTGCGCGCTGGTTTCAAGAGCATTTGCAAATTGAGACGAATTCAGAATATTTCCCTGATTATGTGCAAGCATGATCCATAGGCGTTCAAGAAGTTCAGCGGAAACTCGAAAACCAAATGTTGCTACGTCGCGTTCAAGGTAGGTCTTGATGAAGTTTCTTCGCCAAACATAACTATCGTTGTTGTCCTTCGCGAGGTAGCTATCCGGAAAGCCTCCACGCAGCCAAAGCAACTCCCTCACTTTTCTTGAGTCATCGAGTTCAAGTATGGACAGTGGTGCAAGCGATATAAACTCGACTCTGCCTGCAAGTGACTGACCCGATTGTCTCAGTAGTTCAAGCGATGCAGACCCGAGTATAAGGAAACGGCCGACCCGTTTACCTCTACGTCGACCTCGATCGATAATGCCACGCAAAGAACTGAAGATCTCAGGCACTCGATGAATTTCATCAAGAATTACGAGTTTATCTTCGTAATTTTCCAGAAACAATACCGGTTCTGAGAGCTTATCTTGATTCGACAAATCTTCCAGGTCCAGATACAGCGAATCAATTTTTTCTCCAATGGCATGCGCAAGAGTTGTTTTACCAACTTGACGTGGACCAATTAGTACGACAGCCGCTTGCCTTTGCAGGGCTGTATTGAGCTTATTTTCAACTAATCTAGGAATCATCCTCGTATATTATCTATCATATGGACAATAAACGAGGTTATATTCAAGATTCTATGTCTCGTTCGTACCGTACTGCTGAACCAGTGGGCGGCGCAAACCGCGAGAATTCCATACTCTAGCTCCTCTTCGTGACCGGGCGGACATCACCGGCGATTTCGTTACCCAGGTAAATACCAAAATTGCCCACGCGGCTTTCTCCCGCGAAGCGTTCCAGCATGGTGCACATCGCTGGATCGTTAATGTCGTCAAGAGTGGTTTCCGTCAGTTCGTAAAAAACGCCTGCTACTGAACTTTCATCATCTGCTTGACAGAGAAAAGCAATATGCTGGGTCTTGCGCTTCTCGTCTTCATAGACGGAATAGACGAACCCCGGCTTTGCTGTCGTGCCGGTGTCGGCGATCAGGGCTTTCAGGGCTTTGGTCACACCCTCCAGGCCAACCTTGACTTCAGGCAGGGTTAGATGGCCGCGACCATCATCCATCAACAGGATTTTTCCATGATGCGCGACCAGCGCCGAGACAAGTATGTTCTTTCCGGTCCGGAGTGCTTCGGCCTCGGTAGCCGGAGTCACATAGGCTCCGCGCGCATAGCCGAGCCCGGGATGGGCGTTGCTCTCAAAGGCTTCAACCTTTCCAATCAGAATGATATGATCCCCCGCCTCAACTGTTTTATACGCGGAACAGTCAAACCAGGCCGAGACATCGCTGAACACGGGTGCACCATATGGTCCAGGCTGCCATGTCACCGACGCAAACCGTTCCTCGACTGGGCGCGCGAAGATGTTGGAGACCTCTTTCTGCACCTCGGAAAGGATGTTGATGGCAAAACCGTCAGCCTTGGCAAATGCATCATAGTTCGACGAAGTATTGGCCAGACAAACCAGAACCAGTGGTGGATCAAGCGATACGGAGGTAAAGGAATTGGCGGTAAAGCCAAGAGGATTGCCTCGCGCGTCGAGAGTTGTCACCACAGTCACGCCAGTCAGAAACGCGCCAAAGGCGTTACGCAATTCGCGCAGCTCAATTGGGCTCATGACCGGTCTCCTTCGTTCTTCAGTTCGTGCATCATCAACAATGCTCTCTTCGTGATCATGTTCGTGCCCCTTGGCGGAACTTGGAAAATCCAACCATAAGGCAATTTTTCAACTTGGAATTGCTTCCAAATTTACCATGTGTTTTTTGTGTTATTATGGAATTGAATTGAGCGCACCGTTCGAATGATTAATTTGAACGTTACTAGCATTAAATATTGGAGAAAATTCAATGACTAAACTAAAACATTTGGTATTGGGCATTGCCGCATTTTCATTTTGTCTATTTGTTTCAGCTTCATCGGATAACCTTTTTGCAGAAGAAAAAAGCCTGTATGACAAAATTGGTGGTACAGATGGAATTACTAC
>CAZYSR010000014.1:0-11025 GCA_964649525.1 uncultured Gammaproteobacteria bacterium | reverse complement strand
GGTTACGATAGGGGCTATCACCACCGCCCTCGCTTTCGTTCCACTGCTCTTTATTACTGAAGAGCGTTATCAGGTTCTGACGGCGATTCCATACGTGGTTTTCTTTGTCCTCGTCGTTTCGTTGGTGGAGGCGTTTTTGATCTTGCCTGCACATCTATCCCACGAAAAGTCCTGGAGCCTGTCGCCACTTCGTGAAATTCAGACTAGCGTCGGGCAATTGCTGGACGGTTTTCGATCAAAAGTCATCGCTCCTGTTGTTTCGTGGTCTGTCCGTCACGTCGTACTCACTCCGGTTATCGGTGTTGTTTTTGTGATTGGATCTATTCTGCTTATTGGTTCCGATGCAGTCCGCGTCATTATCGTCGACCAATCCAGAAATGTTTCCGATAGCATTGAAGCGGAAATTAGTATGTCGGTAGGCACACCATTCTCTCGAACCTTAGCCGAGGCGCAAAGAATCGCCAAGGCAGCAGAGTTGACAAATGAGCAACTTGCAGGAGATTCGATCAAGTCAATCAGCGTTGTTGTTGGAGTGCCAATCCAGTCAGCCCGAGCATTAGGACAAAGAGACATACCCACTTCGGACAGCAGTCATATTGCATCAGTTCGGGTACATCTTAATGACCGACCACCGCGTGAGTTTTCTGTTCCGGAGTTCGAGCGCACATGGCGTGATAACATCAAGTCGGTTGATCCCATCGAACGGCTTGAGTTTCGATCATCCAAATATCGTCCAGTTCCCAATGTTGCCTACTCACTTCAGCACGAAGATCGCGAAGTGCTGAAATCTGCAGCATCGGATTTAAAGGAAATGCTCCAGAAAGAGCCCGGTCTGTATGGTCTGACAGACAATATGGGTCTAGGTAAGCGGCATATCGCATTTGAACTGACCTCGGAAGGTTTACTAGCGGGGCTTACACCGGCGAGTCTGGGAGCGCAATTGCGCGCTAGTTTTCATGGCTTGGAAGTTCAGCGCATTCAAAGGGATCGCGATGAGATCAAGGTGATTCTCCGTTATCCCCAGGAACAACGAGAGAATTTAAGTGTGCTTTCGAATTTAAGGATTCGTCAAGCGTCTGGTAGGGATCTGTCTCTTTCGGAAGTTGCAACGATCAGCGAATCGCGGGAACTTTCGACCCTGAACAGAATAAATGGTGAGAATGCGGCTTTCGTCCAAGGTTACGCAGACGTTGCGACTGTGGCACCCATCAGATTGATGAGAAAGATCTCCAACACGTACATTCCCCAACTACTCGAAACGTATCCTGGCATACGAGTTGAAGTCGAAGGAGGAGTCCGCAGCGAATTCAGGACACTGAAAGTGTTGGCATTCTTGGTACCCCTAGTGCTGCTCGCAATGTATGCGTTGATGGCGGCATTCCTGCGAAGTTACTGGAAACCCCTCATTGTTGTATTCGGTGTTCCGATCGCACTTGCTGGTTCCATTTTCAGTCACTGGACTCTAGGCTGGGATTTCACTACCATGTCAATCTTTGGTGTAATCGCGGTGTCAGGTGTCATAGTCAATGACGCACTTGTTTTGCTCGACCGCTACAACACCTTGCGCAGGGAAAATACTGATATGCCCGCCATTGCCATTGCATCAGCGGCAATGCATCATCGATTTCGTGCAGTGTTTATAACAAGTTTAACCACAATTCTCGGATTATCCCCCCTTCTGTACGAGCGTAGTGAAGCACTACTAAGTATGGTTCCATTCGTTGTCAGCATGCTGGGTGGACTGGTGTTCGCCGGATTATTCACGCTGTTCATCCTACCAACGCTTGTGATGTTGATTGAAGGTCGTCACGAATAATCCGCCACTTGATGTCTTAACCGAAAACTCCGCTCATTGATTTGTGCTCAGATGTTGCTCCAAATTCGCATGGAGCTAGCGATCAACTGGTGCTTCTGAACTTGCAAATTTGAGGTGATTGAGAATTTTATCAACCGCGTTTGTGGCAGACATGGTGGTTGTATCGATGTGCATATCGGGGTTTATAGGCACATCAAAACGAGAATCAATACCAGTAAACAGTTTGATCTCACCCAATTGCGCCCGCGCATAGTGTCCTTTCGGGTCGCGCTGAATGCAAACCTCAATTGGTGCGTCAATGAATATTTCTAGGAAATTTGCATCGTTAAATTTACTTCTCGCTCTGTTTCGATCGTTTTCAAACGGCGAAATCAATGACACAATTACGGACAAACCCGAATCAAGCATCAGTTGAGCAATTTCAGTAACGCGTCGCATATTTTCCACCCGATCATCATCGCTAAATCCCAAATCCCTGTTCAGACCACTGCGAACGTCGTCCCCGTCTAGCAACGCAGTGCAGATTTTGAACTCCCTGAGTCGCTCAAACAGGAGTTTTGCAATCGTTGTCTTCCCAGAACCCGGCAGTCCGGTAAACCAAAAGACAGTCGGAATATGCTGATTGAAACGAGTGTCTTTGCTTGGATTGAAATTCATAGTCGCTAGTTCATGAACGAAGGAAGTTTTGATTTATCCATCTGACAAACCATAGTCAGAAATGAAAGGTTGGGATAATCGGTGATCAGCCGATATTGTAGTGAAATGAACTATGCAAATTCATAACACAAAAGAAATTTACTGGACTGAATTGTGCTAACCCAACTTTCTCAACACCGGGTCAGATGATCCCGATTGTTCTACAGATCATAAAGGTTGGCACTCCGTTAAGTGGTAGGTCAGTAGATTTTATCAGTGGTCTTGTACGAGCATGGTGCACATCACAAGGTCGAATAAATATCAGCAAACTGAGTACCTCATTAAAGCTAAATATGGGACATGTTCATAGATGAATTTTTGGTAAGGAGTTTGCTGTTCATGTCTGGTTTATAATCCAAGTATGTAGTTGATATAAATTGAGAAGCGCTCATAACGCTTGGGAGATAGGAATCTCATATATTATCAAAGCGTTAGGTGTTGGAAGGGAATCTAAGTGGACACATCATACCGACAGGAAGTTTGTACATGAGCAGTTTGACACGTATCGATGGCAAAATTGAAACCGATCATTTGAGACAACCTCTTTTTCCTGTCGCCATCGTAGGATACAGTTACCGCATGCCTGGCGGTATCCGTACAGACGACGATTTCTGGCAACTCCTCAGCGAGCGGGAGATCGTTCAGGAGCCGATCACGGACCGCTACGGCAAGGGATACAGCCCGGTCGGCGGCTTCAGTGGCCCCGGGCGAGTTGCCAGCCCCTATGAAGGGCTGATTCGCGAAGACGAAGAAAGGCTGTTTGATCGCGGTCTCTTTGGCATGTCCCACAACGAAATGATGGCGACGGATCCCCAGCTGCGAATGCTGCTCTCATGTGCTTGGGAAAGTGTCGAGCAGTCCGGTTGGGATTTGTACTCACTACGAAACAGTTCAACGGGCGTCTTTATTGGCGGACAGGTCCCATCCGTAGCCAATTGGCGGCCTTTGCGGGGTGTGAACGAGTTTTCCGTAACCAGCATTAGCTTGGCGATGCTTGCCAACCGCATCTCTTATCACCTCAATCTGATGGGGCCATCGATCACCTAGGCCTGCTCGGCTAGTCTAACCGCACTGCACTCAGCGTTGAATTCACTCCGTTGTGGCGACTGCGAACAGGCTCTCGTAGGATCAGTCAATTATCTTGGTGGGGCCCGTCTCAGCATCGCTTTCAACGCACTAGGTGTGATCAGCCCAGACGGCAAGTGCCACTCTTTCGATGCGGAAGCCAACGGATACATGCGTTCGGAAGGGACATTTGTATTCGCCATCAAACCACTGGAGAAAGCAGAACGGGACGGAGACCACATACATGCCGTCGTTGAGGCAACCGCGGTCAATGCAGCTGGGACAGCCGATGGTAGCGTCGGCCTCGCCCAAGGACGCTACATCACCGCACCGACCGGCCATGCTCAAGCTGAGTTGATGCGCACTGCGCGCGACCGTGCAGGCCGTTCACCGGCGCAGATCGACTATGTCGAAGCCCACGCTACGGGTACAGTGGTAGGTGATCGCATAGAGGGCAATGCTATTTCAGACGCGTTCAACTACGCTGGACGGGAATTCCCGCTTAGGATTTCGAGTGTCAAAAGTAATGTCGGCCACATGGAAGCGGCGGCATTTCATTGTGGGCTGCTCAAGGTATTGCTGATGATGCAGCGGCGGACATTTGCACCAACTTCAAAGACCTTTTTGGTACCGAACCCGGAAATCGATTTTGACAGCTGTCCCATGCAGGTACAAACCGCAAGCGAACCCTTTCCCGAGCGACCCGTGGCGGTCGGTATCAATTCTTTCGGTTTCGGTGGTGCGAACGGACACTGTGTAGTCAGCGAATACCGCCCTTCCCGGCCGCGAATTTGGTCAGTGCCCCAAGACAAAGATTCAGGCGTCATGATTCCTCTTTCAGCACGCACACAAAGCGCTTTGACACTGAGTGCGCAGCAATTGCAGGAAACGTTGAGTGAAAGCGAGATCGACCTCTATACCATAGCCGGCAATTTGAGCCGCCGTCGCACCCATTTTGCTTCCCGAACATCTTTTGCGGTACGAAACCGGAAAAACTTGATTGAAGCGTTGGGTTCGTTTGTCGAAGATCCCACTCCAGTTGCTACATCAGAGGAGGGCGAGAAGCGCGTGGCGATGGTGTTCTCGGGACAGGGCACGCAGTGGGCTGGTTGCGGTCGCGAGCTTTATGCTACCGACTTGGTTTTCCGCCGCGTCATCGACGCTATCGAAGAGATTTGGCTTGAGCACTCGGAGATTTCGCTACGGGACGCCTGCTTCTCGGCTTTACAAGAAGAACTCAACGAGGTTTGTCTTGCGCAACCTGTTATTTTCATGATTCAGTGCGCACTGGTGGAAATGTTTAAAACGTGGGGCGTCTATCCAGACTGCGTTTTGGGGCACAGTTCAGGTGAAGTCGCCGCGGCTTATGCCAGCGGTGCATTGTCGTTAGCCGAGGCAACTCACCTGGTGTTCCATCGTGCTACCCTGCAGCAACGCAGGGCCGGATCTGGCCGGATGCTGGCCATCGGACTTGACCGCGCGGGTGTGGAAAATCTGCTTGACAGACTTGAATATTCTGGGAGTTCCGCTACCAATGGGACAATACAGGTCGAAATCGCCTGCGAGAACGCACCGGCAAATACTGTCATATGCGGTGAAGAGAATGCTCTGCAGCCTGTGATTGCAGAGCTCAACGCACGTCAACTGCAGAACGTGCTGCTACCGGGCAATATAGCTTTCCATTCCACCGCAATGGACCCCATCATGGACGACGCTTTATCGGCGCTCTCCTTCTTAAATGATCGGACATTCCATCCGGATGTGCCGTTCGTTTCCTCAGTGACGGGCGAGACAACGTTACAACTGGATAGCGATTATTGGTGGTCGAATATCCGCCAACCCGTCCTGTTCTCAGCAGCGATGGAAACTGTCCAAAAGGTATATCGACCCGACATAATTCTGGAGATCGCCCCACACAGTGCGTTACAACCCACTATCGCACAATGCCTTGAAGGTAATAGTTCGGCACCGGTATGCATTCCGACGCTAATGCGAGACACCGATGCGCATATCGGCTTTCTAGAGTCTCTAGGGGCATTATTTCGGGCAGGTGTTAACCTGGATTTTATCGCTCAGTATCCACGACCAAGACCTGTCACTCATTTGCTCCCCGGCCACCCAAAAGAAGAGCAGATTACGATGGACCTCATGTGTGACAACGAGATGTTTGTCCAACAAGGTGAATATTCACACGGTCCACTTGTCGGTCATAAGGTTCCCACTGAACACCCGCTGTTCGAAGCGCGGCTGTCTGAGAGAGACTTCCCTTGGTTGACCGATCACCGTGTCCATCACGCACCAATCATGCCGGCAGCAGGATATATCGAGCTGGTTTTGGAGGCACTGGAAGGCGACCCTGTGCATTTCGAAGAGATTGAGTTTCTCCAACCCTGTCCGATCCCTAGGACAGCGGTTCGCTTACAGACAGCTTTAGAACCGGTTGTGGGTGATCCTGACGAACTCTCGTTCACCATCTCTACCCGCTCCTTCGAAGTTGATTCAGACAACATAGTCCATTGCCGTGGCAGGGTGCGCCGTATCGATGATTCGATCATACCGGAAGCCACCTCTCAGCTATCTGATTTCGATACCTCAAATATCGACCTTGTTCCCTTGATGAGCGGTGCGGAGTTCTATGAACACGTAGAGGCGATCCTAGGCGAAGCATTCCATTACGGACCTCATTTCCAGACAATTCAGAGAGTTGAGGCTGATATCGCAGCCCGGGTCTTCAAGTTCGATATTTCTGTTGACGAAGCGCTGTGGGCCTCAGGCCAAGCAGAGGGCTTTGTGTTCTTCCCCGCTCTGCTCGACGGTGGGTTACAAATTTTCCTGCACTATCTCATGCGCAAGTCCGATCTGTTCGCGATTCCGCAACGTGCTCGTAATCTGACATTCCTACAACCACCCACATCACCGCAAATCACCTGTGTTGTCTCAGGCGGTATCGACGATCTATCTGGTACCGACGAACGGGGCCAGTTCACCATTCCACTTGGGGAGATATCCCTCGGAAGCATCGCATTTTACGACAGCGCCACCGGATCGCTGATTACCCATATCGGACAGTACTGCTCTTTCAATAGCAATCCAAAATGGAACGAATTACCGCGAACCAAGCATGTCGTTTTATGGCAGCCCAAATTCATCCCCGACGGTCAAACGCTAGTCAATCGACTACCGGAAGGTGAGATCGGACCAACCGAGTTGCTCGCCGCACTAGAAAGGCCGGTGCTGGGCGAGCGCTACGCTTGTCACGTTATAGAATTCTCGGGCAGTTTGGAACCCGAAAAGTCAATTCTCGCTGAATGCAGCGAATATCTGTCAGAACGTGATACACAGACGGAATTTTGGCTCGTCTCGGACAGTGAAGAGAACGCGAGGGCTCATTACGAGGCGTTCCACAACCATGACGCCGCATTACGTTTTGTTTGCCTCGACCCGGACGAGGAACCAACACTCGATTCTGGCCTACTCCGTCCAGCCGCGGCCGAAATTCTGTTCCTGCACGATCAAAAACCGGTGCGCGATCCAATTAAGTGGGCGTTACTACACCGGTTGGTAGTTCCAAGTGGACTCGCGCTGGTCTCACACGAAAGCGGTGTGGTTATCGAACCAGATACCGGGTGGACTGTGGTTCGAACGGGACACCGTACGACTTTACTGCAGGCCCCGCAAACATTCGCGGATGTCTCGGATTCAGTATCGCTCGCGGACGCGAGATGGGTGCTGGGAGGCCGGGAGAGCCTGGCATCAGATTGGATAGGTCTGCTGGATTCGCCAAGGGTGGTACATCCGATCCAAGAAGAACTCTTTGCCGTGGACAATCTACACACGCTTCATTCTTGGCCGCGGGCAGAAGAAATCCGGGCGATCGATTTCTTCTGTGGGGATAATCCGGAAGATCCGACGGGGGAGCATATTGTTGCTCAACTTGTCAGCTTCGTCCAGACTTTGGTATCCTACAGAATTGAAAATGCAACCGAAATGTGCCGTTTTACGGTAGTGACGCGGAAAGCCGCTTTTGAACCAGAGAGCCCCCGCGGGTGCGGTCTCTGGGGCGCTGTTCGAAGCATAGCGGCTGAAGTGGGGGAGGAAGCAAAGATCGATTTCCGTCTGGTTGATCTGGGTGAGTCGGATGACCTGGAAACCCTGGCCTGGCTAGCCTGCTACGACCTGCGCGAGCGCGAACTGGCAATACGACAGCGTAGTTTGTGGGTACCCCGCGTTGTCAGCCTACGAGAGCGATTTTCACCACTACCGAAAGATACCGCAGCTACCTATCGGCTGACCTTGGACAATCCGGGACAGATAAACGGACTACAAATGAAAACCTTCGAATCCGCACCGTTAGGGCCATCCGATGTGGAGATTGAAGTGAGCGCAGCGGCATTAAACTTTCGCGACGTCATGGTCACGCTTGGATTACTTCCGGCACTGGCATATGAACGTTCAGCAATGGGGCGAGAGGTCGGCATGGAAGGCAGCGGAATCGTTACCCGAGTAGGAACCGATGTCAGACATTGCAGTGTCGGCGACGAGGTGATCTTCACCCACGGCGGTTGCATCGCCAACCAGATCACTGTCGATCAACACCGCGTCTTCACCAAACCCAACTGCTTGAACATGGAAGCGGCTGCTTCCATACTGTCGGTCTATGTAACCGCCTATTACGCACTGATTCACCTGGCACACCTACGAAAGGGCCAACGCGTGCTTATCCACTCAGCAATGGGCGGTGTGGGTCAGGCCGCGATTGCGCTCGCCAAACATGTGGGAGCCGAGATTTACGCCACCGCCGGCAACGAAGAAAAACGTGAGCAATTGCTGGCGCTAGGTGCAACTGCTGCATTCGATTCACACAGTTTTGACTGGTACAAAGGCCTGATGGCGGCAACCGGAGGTGAAGGAGTCGATGTTGTTCTGAATTCGCTGGCTGGGCGTCACATAGAACTGTGCCTGCAGGCACTGCGACCATCTGGCTGGCATTGCGAAATCGGCAAGATTGATATTTACGCGGACAACGATATCGGTATGCGCGTTTTACGCAAGAATCTGCGCTTCGCAGCTATCGATATGGACCGGTTGATGATCGACGAACCACTTCTTTCTCGCGAGCTTTCTCAAACCTGCCTGGAACTGATTGATCAAGGTGCAGTACCGTCCTTGTCAATCACGATCTTCCCGTATAGCGATTACACCAAGGCTCTGCGTATGATGACAGCCGGCCAACACCAAGGTAAACTGGTCTTGAAGGCACCAAACGCATCCGTTGATCCGGATGTACCAATCGCCAATACACGACCGTTCCTCGACCCCAATGCTACCTATTTGGTGACTGGTGGGCTTGGTGGTTTCGGGCTACGCGTTTTGCCTTATCTGGTCGCCGCGGGTGCTCGTCATCTTACACTGATGGATCGGGATCCCGAGCGCCGTCGTAGCGTCGATTGGGTGCGGCGATCAACCACCCTGATTAATATGGACATTGATGTTGAAATCGATATTGTTACGGCCGACGTGTCGCAAGAAGAGGACGTTCACCGATGTGTCGCACAATTGAAGAAACCGCTGAAAGGTGTCTTCCACCTTGCTGGAACACTGGACGATCGCCTTCTGGCCGACACGACGGTTGAATCGGTCGCACGAGTGTTCGCGCCTAAAGCGCATGGCGCGCTCAATCTTCATCGCGCCACGGAGGGTATCGCACTTGACCACTTCGTGATGTTTTCGTCGATTTCCGCCTCCTTTGGTAATTTCGGACAAATCAACTACAGTGCTGCCAACGCCTTCTTAGACGGATTCGTAGCTTGGAGACGACGACAGGGACTACCGGGAGTCTCCTACAGCCTAGCCGCGGTAGCGGAGGTCGGCATGGCTGCCAGGAATCTTCATTTACTTCGCATGATGCGCGCCGTCGGCACACCACCAGTCAGTAGCGATTCGGCAATTAGCAATCTCGATTATGCCCTGCGCTCGTCGTCCGTCCACGATCATCTGATGACCATCCTGTTCACGCGTCCACCCTGGACCTTCAACTCACCGGATTACATGCGCACCGGACGCCTGATGAACAACCAAGACGCTTTCGAGATCGACACGGGCGATCAATTAACTGTGGAGACCGTGGTTGCACAGATCGCTGAAAAGGTTGCTGAACTCTGTGGCCATGAGGAAGACAGCGTGGAGGAACCCTTGGCCAGTTTCGGGCTCACGTCAATCTCAGTCGCTGAGCTCGGTACCTTCATCCAGACCCAATTCAATTATCAAGTGAGCGCACTGGAACTGATGACCACCGCCTCTTGCCTGTCGCTAGCGCAAGCAATCGTACATGGTGAGGAGGACGGCAATGATCACGACGAAACGGCCGAGACGGATACGTACGCCAATGGTGATACTTCGCAGGCGGTCGAATACCGAATTTGCCGCGTTCCATCGGCATTTGCTAATGCGCTTGAAGACCATTTTCCAAAACACTCCGACATCGAGTCGGGTCACGTAGTCCACCGCTTCTGAGCCAACGGCTACTAGAGAACAGTCATATGCCAAACGCACTTTTAATTTATCCAGAACACCCGCCGACTTATTGGGGGATGAAGTCTGCGCTTGAAATTATCGGGAAAAAGTCGGCGTTTCCGCCACTCGGCCTGCTCACCATCGCCTCCATGTTCCCGCCAGAATACAACCTTCGCCTCGTTGATCTGAATGTTACTACCTTGAAGGATGCGGATCTCGAGTGGGCTGACATTGCATTTACCTCTACTATGATTGTTCAACGGGTGTCTCTGCAACTCGTTGTCGAGCAGTGCAAGCGGGCTGGCGTACCTGTGGTGGCAGGCGGTCCCCACCCAACCACGTTCCACGAAGAGATTGAAGGCGTAGACCACTTTGTTCTGGACGAGGTCGAGGAAACATTTCCCCAATTTCTGCAGGATTTGGCAAAAGGTTCAGCAAAGGTAATGTACCGAGAACCGCGCAAACCCGACATCACTCGGACACCGATTCCGCGATTCGACTTGATCGACATGAATAATTACCACACGATTGGCTTGCAATTTTCCCGAGGATGTCCTTTCGACTGCGAATTCTGCGATATCACGAAGTTATACGGTCGAGTGGCCCGAACCAAGACACCGGCGCAGATGGTGGAAGAGTTTGAACTCATCTACCAACTTGGCTGGCGGGGTCAGGTATTTCTGGTCGACGACAACTTCATCGGTAACAAGCGCGACGCAATGAAGCTTTTACCGGTGCTGGGTGAATGGCAAAAAGCGCACGGCTATCCGTTCTCACTTTGTACGGAAGCAAGCGTAAATCTCGCCCGCTTGGATGCGTTGATGGAGGCAATGGTTGAAGCTGGATTCGACACCGTGTTTTTGGGTATAGAAACCCCCACTCCCGAAGCCCTGATCAAGACCAAGAAACCTCAGAACCTCAGCAAGCGTGACGAC
>CAZYSR010000013.1:0-9166 GCA_964649525.1 uncultured Gammaproteobacteria bacterium | reverse complement strand
CGCCTGTTCCAGTCGGTCTAGATACTCCTCAAGTTGGGCTTTTGTAGTCCAGGCAGTCCCATAAATGCGCTGCAGCATCTCATTGTTTGAATCACCTCGCCAGTAAGCTCCGGCAAGTTTAGTTAGTTTGAAAGCTTTGAGAAAACCAGTATGCGGTACGTGTGGCCCTCGACAGAGATCGACAAAATCGCCCTGTCGATAAAGAGAGATCACTTCATCATCATCCAGATCTTCGATGATTTTTGCCTTGTATTCCTCTCCCATGTTGCGAAATATCGAAACTGCCTCTTCCCTTTCAACAACTTCTCGGCTGACTGAAAGTTTTTCTGAAGCGATTTCTTGCATGCAAGCCTCAATTCTGGCCAGATCATCCTCAGAGAAGCCGGGTTCATAGGCAAAGTCGTAATAAAACCCATCTTCTATGACAGGGCCAATGGTAACTTGTGCTTCAGGAAATAGCCGCTTGACCGCTTGCGCCAGCAAATGGGCACTTGAATGCCGAATGATTTCAAGACCCGCATCGTCCTTACCCGTGATTATCCGAAGAGATCCGTGTTCATCGATTGAGTAAGACGTATCGCACAGATTTCCATTGAACTCACCGGCAATTGCTGCTTTTTGCAGACCTACACCGATGTCAGCGGCAACTGCGTCAATGGTCACACTGGACGCGTATTCTTTTTTTGAGCCATCAGGCAAAGAAACAGTCGGCATACCTAACTATTTGAAACTGGTTGAAATTGGGAGCTTGTAATGCCGAATGGCATCAAATGTCGGCTTCAACTAATGAAGAAACGTCATTATATGTTGTAGACAAATTTCTTAATATTGGATTTTATTTGATCGATACGCAAAACGTTGTTGTTGCGATTTTCCGAAAGCAGGTCACACTTAATCGCACCTTGCCAATGCTTCTGTGATCGACAGGACACTTGTGGAGTACTTGCTCGACTGGTGTGATAGAGTTTTGACTCGAAACCTATCGTCTGCAGTTACGAAGAACGTTTCCTGGTCCAATGCCAACGCCAAGTACATGCAATCGTACGCGGAATGATTTAACTCGATTGCCACCTGGACCGCAGAAAGAATCAGGTGCTTCGTGGGAAAAAACTCAATGCTTGCGGACGCAAGCACCCGAGCTGCTAGTCGCGCTTCATCTTCCGTCAGTTGATTAGATTGAACTTTTTTCCGAAGAATATTAGCGTATTCACAGACCAACAAGTCCGGCGCGATTAAATTTGCGCGTGCATAGAGCTCAAGTGCATCGGAACTTTGCGGTTCTTCAATGAGCCACTTGCACGCAACACTTGCATCAACAACAAATCGCTGTTTCAAAATTTCGGGCTTGATTTCAGCGTTCTTGTCGGCCGTCGCGCATGAGTTGTTCAGATGGCGTATGCGTACGGTCTTTCGTCAATTCGCGGAACTTCGCCGCCATTTCGAGAAAATCAAATTCGAATTCGCCTAGCAACGCCTGTTTCAAGATTTCTCGATGTTCGGATTCTGCTGATCGACCATTACGGGCAGCGCGAAGCCGGAGTTTGACAACAACTTCATCGTCAAGGTTTCGTACGATAAGGCTCTTCGTCACAATTGAAATCCTTAGTGTTGATAACAATGATAACAATTATATCAAAATACGTTTTATTTGTGTGTGTCTGTGTCTAAGCATTAGGGTGAATCAAAAGCCCGTGTAACTCATGATACAGAGCAATAAAGCCAGCAGGGCTGAACATTCTGATTTCAATACTATATGGTCTTGTGAGATGATAGTCCATACAAAATATCGGTGATAAACCTCTCGGAGCTTTACGTTTTTTATCGGTGTTGCCCGATCAGAAGGTTCACATTTTCAGGTGCTTTACGAGTGAGTTTTATTTGTACGGGGTTTATCGCATGACGTTAGTTGATGGAGATTACAAAACACTGTTTGAGTATTTGTCGCTAATCAACGATCACCGTTTACGCCGGGCCGGTACTACCTGCTCTCTTCGCTTTTGAGATTGGCCTGTGCCACGATGCTTTGTGGCACCAAGTGCAGGTCTATTATTAGAAAGTTCTCAAGAAAGCGATTGATACTCTGCGGATCCTGAATTTCACGGAATAAAGATAGGTGCTTCGAATGTTGGTTCATTTGGTTTCTGAGAAATTATGAATTTGCTATTCGATTCCAGTAAATGGATTGAGCAGTCGAACACCAGTATCTTTGAAATGAGAGATATTTCTCGTAACCACTCATAGATCATGAGTCAGTGCTGTCGCTGCGATTTGCTTATCGTGTGAGTTCTGATGAAGAGGTACTCACAAATGGCCCCACACCTATGCTTCGAGGTCAGTGAAAGAAAGGAGATGATTGCGATATTTTGTGATGACTTCCTCAAGCATGCTTCAAGCAAGACGGCCTGACCATGATCACCGCGATGCCGAATCATCTCAACGCCGCGTCTGAGTTCCCCAATTGTTGTGACGCTGAGATAGAGTTGCTGATTTTCTTTTGTAGTATGTGACTAGAACGTCTGAATGCCGGAGTTAATTTTTAACTTTTTCGAAACTCACTGACGATTTTGGTGTCAAGTAAATTCACGGTCCAGTAGTTCGTCTTGAATTGGTAAAAAATCGTCATCATGACCCACTGACGGGATCGACTGTATGACTTCGGCAAAACTTCTTTTTTGGGGTTCTGACAACGCAGCAGTCAACAAATTTCTATGTTCCGCTTCTGCGCTAATGCCTTTCTGCCCAGCTCGTCGTTTTAAAGCCGCTACAATTTCATCATCAATGTTTCGTACAAGTAAGTTTGCCATATATGCCTCTGCAGAAAGTTAGTTTCGAATCCAGCCAACTTTACGCTGTCGCAATGAATTCAATGATATTACTGTTGTATTGACACTTTCGGAGTGTTGCCTACAGATTTTTACTTGCTCGTTAAGAAATCGATGTGCTAAATGGTCAAAATTGGAAAATGCTGGCTTGTACGAATCGTGAATTACTAGTGAAAATCAGGAAATTACATCATGAAGAAGCTAGCAAAGAGATTCTGCAGTGAGATGAATGACAACGCTGTGTAAATGCTACACCCCTTCAAGAATCATCGCCAATCACATTCCAATAAACTTAACCCGAAATTCTTGATAAAAAGTAACTTCCACCTAAGAAAAGCAAATAAGTAAAGCCTCTCTACGTGCTAACAAAGGCTGACTGCAACTGTGGATATTTAATTGGACCAGAATGAAGCAAATCGTGTATTGATTGTGGGTGGTGGAATCGGTGGTCTTGCCACTGCTCTGGGGCTCGCGCACAGAGGTTTTCGTTCTTTAGTTCTGGAGAAAGCACCCAAGTTTGGTGAAATTGGTGCTGGAATTCAGTTAGGACCCAATGCATTTCACTCTTTTGATTTTCTAGGTGTCGGCGATGTCGCTCGAAACATGGCAATTTACATTGACAGTCTTCGACTAATGGACGCTCTCTCCGGTCATGAAATTACTCGGATTCCGCTGGACGGCGAATTCCGGAGTCGCTTCAAGAATCCGTATGCGGTCGTACATCGTGGTGATCTTCATGGCGTGTTTCTTACAGCTTGCATTGATCATGATCTAGTTGAGCTAAGAACCAACAGTCGGGTGACAAGCTACACTCAATTTGACCAACAAGTTTGTGCGATTTTGGAGGAATCTGAACATGTATATGGATCTGCTCTTGTCGGTGCAGATGGTTTATGGTCCAATATTCGGGCACAATTGGTCGGTGATGGCGCACCAAGAGTATCTGGTCACACCACTTATCGCTCTGTAATCCCAACTGAAAACATGCCGGCTGAGATACGCTGGAATGCAGCAACACTCTGGGCAGGTCCTAAGTGCCACATTGTTCACTATCCCTTATCGAACTGGAAGGCGTTCAATCTTGTCGTAACATTCCACAACGATGCACCGGAACCTGTTGCTGGCAAGCCTGTGTCACATGAAGAAGTTCGACAGGGATTTGAGCACATCAACCCTATCGCGAGCCAAATTATCGACCACGGTAGAGACTGGAGATTATGGGTTCTATGCGACCGCGAACCTTCCGATGTTTGGGTTGATGGCCGGGTGACCTTACTCGGTGACGCCGCGCATCCAATGCTGCAGTATTTTGCTCAAGGTGCCTGCATGGCGTTGGAAGATGCAGTCTGTTTGGCAGATGAAATGGAGCGGCAGGAAGGTGAAGTTGAATTTGCCTTTGAGAACTATAAAAAAAGACGATATCTCCGAACCGCTAAGGTGCAGCTTATGTCGAGGCTCATTGGCGACCACATCTATCACAATTCCGGAGCCCATGCAGATTTGCGCGATCGAATAATGGGCGCAAAATCGGAACACGACTGGTGCAATACGATAGCCTGGCTGTATGGCTCAAACGGACTCGAAGGAGCTGTCTAAGTGTGAGTTAGCACACTGTTCTAGCTAATCAGTTAAAGCAATATGCAGGAGTGGTGGGCGCACCTGGGATTGAACCAGGGACCTCTTGCATGTCAAGCAAGTGCTCTCCCCCTGAGCTATGCGCCCGCAAATCGAATTCGGTCTCGATTGGGAGAAAAATATAGCACAATCAAATTGGAATTTGCGTCGATTAATCGGGACACTGCCTAGTAAAAACGCGTCAAGTGTCTCAAGTTTCAACTTCAACCTAGTGTGATGATGTGCGATACAATATTACTTGATTTGGAGAAGCATCGTTGATTGAGAACTTTAGGGATAGGTGGTTACAGGACTTCTTTCTGGAAAACAAAGATAGTAAGAAAAATCCAGCTGACATACAAAAGCGTCTTTTCAGAAAGTTGCAAATTATTGATGATGCAACCTGTGATGCTGACCTGCGAATACCACCAGGCAATCATTTCGAGAAATTAAAGGGTAAATTGGCCAACAAACATTCAATTCGTGTAAACGTGCAATGGCGTCTGGTGTTCACTTGGTCAAGCGAACACGGGGAAGCAAGGAATGTTTATCTGGACAATCACAAATATCGGTGATATAGAACATATGATTATTACCAAAAGACAGCCGGTCAGTGTTGGTGAAATGTTGACTGAGGAGTTTCTTTCACCAATGAGGCTAACTCAAGGACAGTTAGCAGAAGCAATGGGGGTGAGCCGTAAAACAATAAATGAACTGTGCACCAATCGACGCACCGTAACAGTTGATACTGCGTTGATGTTGGCGAAAGCATTTGGCAATTCAGCAGAATTTTGGTTGAACCTGCAGCGACGTAACGATCTTTGGAAAGCCCTGAATACTGAAAATCGGAGAATTCGGATAGAAAACGCAAAACCTGTAGCTGTCTATGCGGAAATGATGACTTCCGAATAATCTGATTGAAGAAATTTAATGAAGCGGCAAGGACAATAAATAGTATTCACAGAAAATAAAACTAGGCGTGGTTGGAGCAAGTACATACACACGTTAACCAATATGATTTTCAGAAGCGATGGCAATAGCAATTTAGTTAGGGTGATAGGCTGAATATAAAACTTATAGTCAATTAATCGGGACAATGCCACGTCAAATAAAACTGAACCGGCACCAATGTCTAATCTGGTCACAAGTCAAATACGTTCGACATCGCAACCAGATCCTGTTCGGTGATCACACCGCATTCACAACACTCAATTGATCGCGCTCGATACTGTATCGAATCCGATAATCTCCTTTTGTTCAAAGACTATTAAGTATCTCTTGCTAAGCAAATGGAACCATCCTTGATCTTCGAATTAGGTTGTCTCGTGTAATCAACGGTAAATTGTGTACAACACTTGTAGCAGAAATGATTTCATCAGCCGGATCGCTTTGGAAGTCAAGCTGTGTTGATGTTAGGGCAATGTCAAATGTGATGGGCCATACTCGAATTTGGTTCAATACGTGGGCAAAACTTCGGCTGTTGAGATCGATATCTATACGGCCCAGCTATACCAGTCTTACCAGTTCCCACAACACGATTGCGGACATTGACCATGAATTACGCTCCAACTACCATTTTTCCCTAACCTTTAACTCATCGCTGAGCGCATAGTCAAGTATATGAGTGTCAAGATTGATCATCGGCGTTCCAGTTCAAATCCGTTGAATAGATGGATCCCTTGATCTTGATTTCCTGCTTCAGACTACCGATCAAATCTGTATTGTGACGACCATACGGAACAATGCGAACAATTGATTTTCCGTGTTTGGTAACAATCAAACCTTCATCATCAATCTGATCAAGTAGCTCCAGACATTGTTCCTTGAACTTTGTAATTGCCACCACTTTCATGAATTTATCCAAAATCAAAAAGTATGTTTGTGAGTGCTAATTAACTTTACCCATTATTCACAATTTTCAACCCGCTTACGATGCAGAAAGAAATACCATCTCTTTAAGTTCCTTGATCTGGTCCCGCGTTCGAGCGGCCTGTTCGAATTCGAGATTAGCCGCGTACTTTTGCATTTGCCGTTCTAACTTCTTAAGTTCTCGTGCAACCTGTACCTGATTTTGTAAGTCGATTTCGACTGACAAACCGACCGCTTCCTCAATTGAATCGCGAGTTCGGCCACCCTTCCGTCTCCTCTGACTTCCTCTTGCCTGGACACCATCGATGATTTCCTTGACTTCTTTCTCGATGGTTTCTGGAGATATGCCATGGACCTCGTTGTGGTGCAGTTGCTTATCTCGGCGTCGATTGGTTTCGTCAATCGCGCTTCGCATGGATCTTGTAACTTCATCCGCATACAGGATTGCTCTGCCATTGACATTTCTCGCAGTGCGCCCGACCGTCTGAATCAGTGAGCTTGATGAACGTAAAAATCCCTCCTTGTCTGCGTCCAAAATCGCAACCAGCGAGACTTCAGGAATATCCAGTCCCTCGCGCAACAGATTGATACCCACTAGAACATCGAACACACCGGCGCGTAAGTCGCGAATGATTTCAACACGTTCGACCGTATCAATATCAGAATGAAGATATCGAACTCGTACTGAGTGCTCACTCAAGTAATCTGTCAAGTCCTCTGCCATGCGTTTGGTAAGAGTTGTAACCAGTACCCGTTCACCGATCAACGCCCTTTTCTGAATTTCAGATAAAAGATCGTCAACCTGAGTGTGAGCTGGACGAATTTCGATAATCGGGTCCACGAGTCCAGTTGGACGAACAACCTGGTCAACAAACACGGGGGTCTTTTCCTGTTCATAGGGCCCTGGAGTTGCGGACATGAATATCAATTGCCTGACCCGTCGCTCGAACTCCTCAAACTGTAGTGGGCGATTATCCATAGCGGACGGTAGTCGAAAACCAAATTCAACCAGAGTTTCTTTGCGCGATCGGTCGCCTCGATACATCGCTCGCAACTGAGGAATTGTTACGTGACTTTCATCAATAAACACCAACGATCCCTCAGGCAGGTAATCAATCAATGTATCGGGTGCCTCCCCTGTTTTTCGTTCCGACAGGTGCAGTGAATAATTTTCGATTCCAGCACAATACCCGAGTTCCTTGATCATCTCAATGTCATAGTGAGTTCTCTGGGCTAGTCTTTGAGCTTCAACCAACTTATTTAAATCGTTCAACTTCTGCAGTCGTTGCTTAAGTTCCAGTTCTATACGACCGATAGCCTTGTCAAGAGTATCCCGGGCAGTTACATAGTGAGTCTTAGGAAATACAGTGTAGCGAACAACCGAATTAAGCAATTCACCTGTCAAAGGATCAAACAACGATAGTCGTTCAATCTCATCACCAAATAGTTCTACGCGAACCGCCGCTTTGGCTGAGTCTGCCGGATAAATATCGATTACGTCACCCCTCACACGGAAAGTTCCACGCCTTAGATCTGTGTCATTTCGGTTGTACTGTAATTCAGCCAACTGCCGGAGAATGCTACGCTGATCAACGATTGCACCAACCCTCAGGTGAAGAATCATCTTGTTGTATTCATTTGGACTGCCTAGACCATAAATCGCTGAAACTGTGCCAACGATAATCGTATCGTTTCTGAGCAGTAGTGCATTGGTTGCAGAGAGTCGCATCTGGTCAATGTGATCGTTGATCGAAGCATCTTTTTCGATGTAAGTATCCGAACTTGGTACATAAGCTTCTGGCTGATAGTAGTCGTAATACGAAACGAAATACTCAACCGCGTTGCTTGGAAAGAAGTCACGCAACTCTGAATAAAGCTGTGCAGCAAGAGTTTTGTTGTGAGCTAGCACCAGAGTTGGCCGTCGGGTAGAAGCAATCACATTGGCCATTGTAAAGGTCTTTCCGGTGCCTGTTGCACCGAGCAGGGTCTGGTAACGCGCACCTGCCTCAACGCCTTCAACAAGTTTTCGGATCGCCTCCGGTTGATCGCCCGCTGGTTGATAATCCGATACTAGATTAAATTCTCTCATTTGCTATTGATCAGTCGATTTTCTCGAAACTCAAATCATACGAATTTCGAAAGTACACCTGGTATGAATCTCATGACGAAATTACCCAGAAAGAAACATATTTTGTAGTTTACCGATTCAGAAATCAAACACAATTTCAGCTGATCAGAGTCTTCTGTAAGTTTTGGCAAATTCCAAGCGGTCAGAGAGCAATCTGACTATGCATTCATCCACCAAAGTAGAATTACTAAAATAATGTTAAACCATAGAATAGCTAGTTATTTCTTTGTAATCATTCATAAAATATTGATAGCGTTGAATTAGCACAATGACTCAATCGCTTCTTGCGGGTGAACTTGAATCGCTAAGATTAAATTAAAGGTGTTTATGATTCCAACTATTTGCAGTTGAAGATTCAACACTGCAAAATGTAGTTGAGTTATACTTTTGAAACCCACTTACCAGCATCACGAGGCAGTTAATTTAGTGAGTTCAGCACGTTTATCTTCACGCGTCAATGCGATAAAACCTTCAGCAACGATCGCCGTATCGACACTCGCACGCGAACTGCGGGCAGCCGGCCGAGATGTTATTGGTTTAGGTGCCGGTGAACCTGATTTCGATACCCCTGAAAATATCAAACAGGCGGCTATCGAAGCAATGAACAAGGGCATGACAAAGTACACGCCTGCCGATGGTACACCTGAACTGAAGTCTGCAATCGTTGACAAATTTCAACGTGAAAACAACTTAATCTACACGCCTCAGAATATTGTCGTCTCAACTGGTGCAA
>CAZYSR010000012.1:0-2804 GCA_964649525.1 uncultured Gammaproteobacteria bacterium | reverse complement strand
TCACCCGCGGTTTGCGGAGTGCACTGAACGAAGGAGGTGCGTTTCCAAAAGTCTTGAACACCGAGCGGCGAGCTAAACCTTGCTGCACCCGAAGTGGGTAGGACATGGTTCGGACCAGCGCAGTAGTCACCGAATACTTCGGTACTGTGAGGTCCAAGAAATACAGCTCCGGCGTGCACAACTTCTGCCAACACCTCCATAGGTCTTGAGATCATCAAACCGAGATGCTCCGGCGCAATTCGATTAATCACTTTGGCAAGTTCTTTCCGACTGCGAACATGAATCATGGCTCCGTTCTGGGCAAGCGAGCGAGCAATAATATGCTTTCGCGTCATTTTGGGAAGCATAGTCTCCATCACTGACCGTACTTCGTCCATCTTTTTTCGGCTGGCTGAAATCAATACCGACTGCGCAGATTCATCGTGCTCGGCTTGAGCAAACATGTCCATCGCTGCCCAATCGGCTTTGGTGCTAGAATCACAAGCCACCACAACTTCCGATGGTCCAGCGATCATATCAATGCCAACCTGACCAAACACCTGGCGTTTGGCCGCAGATACCCAAGCATTACCGGGGCCGACAATTTTGTCAACTTTAGGCACTGTCTCAGTACCATAGGCAAGTGCTGCAATAGCCTGAGCACCACCGATTTTGAACACCCGATCAACATCTGCAATATAGGCAGCTGCCAGTACCGCATCGTTAACTTTCCCTTCAGGAGCAGGCACCACCATCACAACTTCCTCCACACCAGCAATCGTTGCCGGTATCGCCGTCATCAAGACAGACGAAGGATATGCCGCCAATCCACCAGGAACATAAACACCAACCCGATCAATTGCACTCGTAATTTGGCCGAATTCTGAGCCATTCTCATCTTTGAATTGCCACGATAAATCATCCTCCGCCTGAATCTCGTGATAATCCGCAATTCTCCAACTTGCTTCATTTAGCGCTTTGAAAGTAACAGGTGATATTTTCCTACATGCTTCTTCCAGATCTTTAGCGCTTACTTCAAGATCAGCTACAGTCTCAGCGCTGTTTCTGTCGAATCTATGTGTATACTCAAGCAAAGCTTGGTCGCCCCGCTCACGTACATCCTTGATTATTCTGGCTACCGCTGCATCAATTTCCGGATCAAACTCCGACCCGCGCTCCAGTAGTTCCTGCATTTTTAGCTCAAAATCCGCATCGGATGTTGAAAACTGACTGATCTCAAGCTCCACTGGTCTGCTCCCTTGCAGCATTTTCAAGATTGCGGGCGATCGACTTCAACGCCCTTTCCTTGAGTCGCATTGACGCCTTGTTTGCGATGAGACGGGCACTGATGGATGCAATCGTTTCAACTTTCTTAAGACCATTGCTACGCAGTGTTTCTCCGCTTTGTGACAGGTCAACAACTCGGTCAGCCATGTCACACAAGGGGGCAAGTTCAACTGAGCCATACAGCTTGATCACTTCCACATAGACACCTTTCTGCGCAAAGTGTCGGCGCGTTGTGTTCGCATACTTAGTAGCAATTCTCGCCTTTCGCTCTGCATTCTGCGACCGCTCGTCAATGTTCTGTTTTTCAGCCAGAACCAACTCACAGCGTGATACACCGAGGTCCAGCAGTTCGTAGTAGCCTTCACCATCCAATTCGAGCAGAACATCCTTACCCACGATACCAAGGTCAGCACCTCCCTGTCGAACATAAGTCGGAACATCAGTGCTTCGAACGACAATGAGTTCGACATTTGGAGTGCGCGTTTCAAACTGAAGGCTACGCGATTTGTACATATCTGACAGCGGGCCTACTCCAGCGGCTTTCAAAAGCGGTTGGACAGCTTGCGAAATTCGCCCCTTCGAAACCGCGATGGTTATTCGATCATTTTGAAAATCCATTGCAAATTGACTGACAGAAACTGGTGGAACGGTTAATTTCCTGATGTGGGAAAACTTTAAAAATTATATTGGCTTGAAAAATAACTGCCCGCTCCACGATCCAGTTCTTGACTGGGTGAGAGAGCTAAAGGCCCAGCAAATACTAGGAAAAATAGCCGAAGTTCTAAGCTCTTCTTTGTGCTCAGGCGGACTGAGCTAGGTTTGAAGAATGTGAAATGTTGCCGTTGACGTGAATTCGGGAAATACGTGCACCGAGTTGAGAGAGCTTTTCCTCGATACAGTTATAGCCTCGGTCGATATGATGAATCTTGTGAATCACTGTTTCTGAAGTTGCAACCAGACCCGCAAGCGCCAGGCAGGCTGATGCCCGAAGATCCGTTGCAGTCACCCTTGCTCCTTGAAGTGCTTTGACGCCCATTACGGTTGCAGTGCTTCCATTCATGGAAATGTTCGCTCCCATGCGCTGCAGTTCCTGTACGTGTTGGAAACGGTTTTCAAAAATTGTTTCGGTTATTGACCCAGTACCGCTTGCAATACAGTTCATCATCAACATCTGGGCCTGCATGTCGGTTGGAAAGCCTGGATAAGGCGCAGTTCGAATATTGACACACTTGGGACGATTGCCTCGCATATCAAGCCGCACCCAGTCTGAACCCAAGGCGATTTGAGCACCTGCATCGTTCAGTTTGTCCATGACAGCGACCATGTTTTCCGGCTGCACATCGCGTACTGTAACGTCGCCGCCTGTTACCGCACCAGCTGCCAGGTAAGTTCCAGCCTCTATTCGGTCGGCAATGATCGTATGACTATTTTCATTCAGACAGTCTACGCCTTCAATTATGACCTTGTTAGTCCCGGCACCCTCAATCTTTGCCCCCATTCCATTCAGGCAATTTGCCAAATCGATCACTTCAGGTTCC
>CAZYSR010000011.1:0-4516 GCA_964649525.1 uncultured Gammaproteobacteria bacterium | reverse complement strand
GCTTCAGGAAGTGCTCCAGCAATTCAGGAACATCCTCGCGTCGCGAACGAATTGGCGTGAGGGCAATTCGCACAACATTCAGACGGTGATATAAGTCCGTTCGAAATTTGTTCTGCTTGACCAGTGCTTCCAGGTCCTGATTGGTTGCAGCGATTATTCGAACGTCAACCGTTACCTCAGAGGTACCACCCACTCGATAGAATTTGTTTTCAGACATGACTCTGAGCAGGCGACTTTGCAATTCATGCGGCATATCGCCAATCTCATCCAGAAACAACGTGCCTCTGTTTGCCTGTTCAAAGCGGCCGACACGTCGTTGATTGGCTCCGGTAAATGCTCCCTTTTCGTGTCCGAAGAGTTCGGATTCCAACAAGTCAGCTGGAATGGCAGCAGCGTTAATTGCGATAAATACCTGATCACGCCGAATGCTGTTTTCGTATAAAGCCCGCGCAACCAGTTCCTTGCCGGTTCCGGATTCGCCAGTAATCAGCACATTGAGATCAGAGCTTGACAATCGACCAATCGCTCGGAATAAGTCCTGCATTGCGGTTGATTTGCCAATCATCCGAGTCGCTTGAGGCTTATTTGATAGTATGGTTGGAGAAATGCCGTTTGACTCTGTCAGTACCCGCTGAACCAGAGAAACGGCTTCATCAATATCGAAGGGCTTTGCAAGATACTCCCTGGCTCCTCGCTGAAATGAATTCACAGTCGTGTCTAGGTCGGAGTAGGCGGTCATAACAACCACAGGCAAATCGGGTCTAACTTTGTGAACAGATTCCAGAAGATCGAGTCCACTACTGCCTGCCATTCGAATGTCCGTAACAATTGCCGTCGGTTGCTCGCGACTGAACATCTCAAGTGCATCGTCAGCATCACTGAACTGTCGGATGTTGAGCCCAGCCTGTTTAAGTGCTTGTGCGAGTACCCACCGAATTGACTCATCGTCGTCGACAATCCAGACGCTTGATTGATTTGCCTGTACCATTATTTGTATTATCGCTTTATGAGTTGCAGCTGCTTGAGCCAGCAAACTTAACGAGAGTGGTAAACACGGTTCGACCAGGTCGGCTCTCGCAACTGACCTTCCCTCCATGGCGAGTAATGATATGGTGAACGATGGATAGTCCAAGCCCTTCTCCCCTTGGATTACCGGAAATCATCGGGTAAAAAACCTGATCGATGAGATTGTGAGGGATGCCACAACCATTGTCTTCAACATCAATTCTAGCAACACTCATATGCCGCTCTTTTCCCAGCGTTACCTGTCGCTCAACGCGCGATCGCAACCTGATCAAGCCCGAGCTTCCGCATGCTTCGACAGCATTAAGCATCATGTTCATAAATGCCTGAATCAGTTGTTCGCGGTCTCCAACTACCTGTGGCAGGCTGGGATCGTAGTCCTGTTCAATTCTGATACTGCCCGAAACTTCAACCAGAGTCAGGTGGCGTACATGTTCCAGAACTTCGTGGATGTTGATGTTCTCGAACTGCATGGGTGCGTGCGTGTGAGACATGCTGTCAACCAGTCCACACAACCGATCCGTTTCTCGAACAATGATGTCCGTGTACACTTTGAGATTGGACTGATTTCCAAGTTCTCGTTCAAGCAGTTGTGCTGCTCCTCGTAATCCACCCAATGGGTTTTTGATTTCGTGTCCGATCGCACGAATAACAGCAATGTTCGCGTGCTGCCCAATCTCCATGGAGTCTTCTTCAGTTTGATGCACTGCCCGGTTGATTTCGTTGATTTCCAGAATCAGGTTATTCAAGCCTTCGCTTTTTATCGGGCTAACAATGCAGTCTACCAATTTGGCCTGGTGACTGGATGACAGAATTTCGGTGCGTCGCAATGTAGTCGCTTGTGAGGTTGCGAGGCATTTTCCAATAATCGTTTCAATGCTCTCGTGATTAAGAAATTTAAGGACACTTTCACCTTTTGCCTGCGATTCACTGAATTCAAACAGAGATTGGGCAGCAGGGTTGGTGTACTGGATGAACAGGTCTGAACTGCAGCAAATAATCGCGGTATTCAGTTCCTGAAGCAGATGTGAAAGTCCTTCCGGCTCATCACCGTAGAAAGGACTATTTGAATGAATGGAAATCTCTGCTACCACTAGTGGACACGTGGGCTAAAGAGATAAACGAACTTCCTGGGACTCTCGTATCATCGAGAGCTTGACAAACTTGGCGGCCAATATGGACCGCCAAGTTGTCCAGTAGTTTGCAGCCAGTCAGCGACCGGTGTGATGCCGGATTCGTATATCGAAAATCGGCGATTCACCCAATTCGGACTCTTATCTGCTGTAGTACATCTCAAATTCAAGAGGATGTGTAACAAGCCGGATAGCCTTGACATCTTCATTCAAGAGTTCAATATAGGCATCAATGGCAGTATCAGTGAATACTCCGCCTTCCTTCAGAAAGTCACGGTCATTGTCCAGTGCAATGAGCGCCTGATTCAAGGACGGCGCAACGTGAGGAATTTCCCGTTCCTCGGCAGCGGTCAATTCATAAAGGTCTCCTTCCGCAGGTTCGCCTGGATCAATCTGATTCTTTATTCCGTCAAGCCCTGCCATCAGCATAGCTGAAAATGCAAGATACGGGTTCGCCGTTGGATCCGGGAAACGGATCTCCACTCGCCTGGCAGCTTCCGTGGTGAATGGGATTCGGCAGGATGCCGATCGGTTGTATGCAGAGTACTCCAAAAGAACGGGTGCTTCATAGCCGGGTACCAACCGCTTGTAACTGTTGGTTGTCGGATTAGTGAACGCATTGAGCGCCTTGGCGTGTTTGAAAATTCCACCAATGTACCACAAGGCTTCCTGACTCAGTCCGCAGTGCTGATCACCTGCGAACATGGATTTTCCGTCCTTGACCAATGACTGATGGACATGCATGCCCGAACCGTTATCGCCGACCAGTGGTTTCGGCATAAAGGTAGCCGTGTATCCATGTGCATTTGCGACGTTTTTCACGCAATACTTATAGATCTGCGTTCGGTCGGCCATTTTCACCAATGTGTTGTACCGGATTCCAATCTCTGCCTGACCCGCTGTTCCGACCTCGTGGTGATGTTTTTCAACATCTGCGCCCATGTCGAGCATTGCCTGACACATGGCAGAGCGGATATCGGTAAATGAGTCAATTGGCGGAACGGGAAAATACCCACCCTTGACGCGTGGCCGGTGTCCCAGATTCGGACCCGCATCATAATCCTGCTTGCTGTTCCACGCACCTTCATAGGAGTTGATTTCATAGAAGCAGCTTTCCATGTGGGTGCTCCATCGAACCCCGTCAAAGATGAAAAATTCAGGTTCAGGTCCGAAATAAGCGGTGTCAGCGATGCCAGATGCAGCAAGATAATCCTCAGCTTTCTGGCCGATGCTTCTAGGATCTTTTTCGTACCACTCGTCTTTGCCTGGGTTGTATATGCTGCAGCGGATAGCCACCGTCGTTTCCTGCAAGAACGGGTCAATGACACTGGCAGTGGGGTCCAAAATCATACACATATCCGATTCGTTAATCGGCTGCCATCCCTGAATGGACGAACCATCAAACATGACCGGTTCATCAAACATTTCTTCTGAAAAGTTAGAAATCGGCCAACTAAGTTGCTGCACCGTCCCTAAAGTATCTGTAAAGCGAAAGCTGACCCATTTTGCATCGCTGTCCCTAATCAACTGCATTGTTTCCTCAACAGCTTTTGGATTGCGAATTGAGCGAATTGCTTTTTCCACTGACATTAGATATTCCTCCAAGAATTTAATATGAACTACAATCCTGTTTACAGCAATTTCCATGCCAGCGTAAAGGGAGATTTGCTGGGAAATTGCTTAACAAAACGCGCGATTATAGTGCGCGTTGATCACTGAATGCACCTAGATGGCGCGTGATGAAGTTAGTTGGTTGAAAGCGGTCTTTACCCGACGGATGGTATACGTTGGGTTATTTACGTTAGGAATCGCAAATCTGCAGACGAACTATAGTCTCATCGCCTACATTCTTGGCTGAGATAAGTTTGTGGCCGTGCACGCGACACCAGGCAGGAATGTCCACTAGTGCACCTGGATCAGTACACAACACTTCCAGAATTTGACCATTTTCCAATTCGCTGACGGCCTGCTGAGTACGGATGACAGGCATCGGGCAAATCAGATTCCTGGCATCCAGGGTCTGATCTATACGTACCATTGCTGTTGTACTTCAACGGGCTGCATGGGTGCGACTGACAGCATGCGCTGCTGACCATTTTTGTTGGTGAACTGAACATCGACTCTCTCAGCGCTTCGCGAGCTTCCAAATCGTGCGACAAGACGCGCTGCTAGTTCAACATCGCGATCCTGAATTGGACCATCAATTAAACTCAATGGACCAGAGTGACTGGTGATTGACAGGTGAGCAAATTTTGACCGATATCCGCGCAGGTATTGGGTTTCACCGGCATCACGTGCAATAATCAGTTTCCAATCGGTGCCTGGACGCATGTGTCGGCCTACTTTGAGCAGTATGATGT
>CAZYSR010000010.1:0-2421 GCA_964649525.1 uncultured Gammaproteobacteria bacterium | reverse complement strand
CTTCTGGTCGATTGCAGCGTTTTATTCAACACCTGGCGCCCATCACCTTATGGGAGCACCAATTCCTGAGTGGTTAAAGTCATTTGCATCAGTTTCCGGCGTCTTGATCATGATTCCGGCCTTGGCCTTCGTGGTCAATATGTTGATGACCATGAAAGACAAGTGGTGGATGTACGCCAAGAACATTCCCTTGCAGTGGGCATTGACAGGAGTGCTATTTGCTATTCCGCTTAATATTCAAGGTGCGTTTCAGCAAACCCGATCGCTCAATTGGTACATTCACGGAACACACTGGATTGTGGCACATGCGCATCTCGCACTGCTTGGATTCTCAAGTTTCATTGAAATTGGTGCGATCTACTATGGCTTGCCAAAACTCCTGAAACGCCAACTGTACAGCGAGAAACTGGCTCGACTTCACTTCTGGATGATGGCGATCGGATTCCTTGGATTCTGGTCAGTTCTGACCGCAGCTGGCCTGGTACAAGGCGCTGCCAAAGTCTACGAAATTCCTTACATCCAGTCTGTCATTGCGACGCACCCATACATGGTTGGTCGGGTTATCTTCGGTGGCATGATCATATTTGCACAGCCAATTTTCCTCTACAACATGTGGATGACTGCCAAGTACGGCAAGAAAATTGCACCTGAAACTACTGGTGGTCAAACACCAGTTGGTGCCACTGCATAATTAATCGATAGAGGTAGAAACAATGCCGAAATACGTAGTTGGCGCTGTATTAGTCGTCCTGGTCATTTTCATGTCGATTGCTATCACTATCGTAGGTGGATCAACGTATATGAACGAAATTCCACGAACTCAGCTGGCGATTGAGAAAGAAGAAATGCTGGGACACAGCGCATGGACAATTCATGACCCGTGGATGAGAGGTGATGATGCCCCGACACTTGCCGGAAAAGGCAAAAAAATCTTTATTCGGGAAGGCTGTTGGTGGTGCCATACACTGCTACCTGAACAGACTCAGGACTGGGCATATTTTGGTGACCCACCGGTGGCTGGTGATGTTCAGGGCGAGGCACCAAGCCTGTTCGGTTCAGACCGTAAGGCGCCTGATTTATTACACATTGCAAGCCGTAATCGCGTCAAGGCATGGCATTACGTTCATCATCGCGATCCGCGGGCTGTTACACCAGGATCGATCATGCCAGCATTCGTACATCTGACCGATGAAGAACTGGATGCCATCATTGCATACCTGGAAACACTGAAATAAAGACCGTCTTTGAATTGGGTGAAATAATGAGCGATCACGATTACAACGAACTCGAAGATAAAGGTGAAGTTTTTGGGCGCTTCGGCGACGAAGAGTACGATGGCATCAAAGAAGGTAATGGCAAAATTCCTTGGTGGCTGGTTCTCATCGTTGCCGTGACTGTCTTCCAAGCCTTTCTTTGGACGATGCCTTGGCCAGGGTTTGGGCAACGGTACGACACCATTACGACGACGTTCGTCAGCGCAACCGGCAAGCAACCGTGGTGGGACTGGGGCTACTACATGGTACTGTTCCAGATCATCCTGGTACTTAGCTGTATTGCAGGTATCATCTGGTACATCAATATTCAAAAGTGGAAAGAACGCGCTGAAGAGAACAAAAAGCGAAAAGAGGATTCTCAATAGAGCGGACGATCTTTAACCGTTCGCCAGGTGGGCTTTACTGATCAAATATCGGCCCTAATCTTTACGCTGATCATAATCGGCGTTCTGGTTTATGTCATTATGTCGAGATTTGTCATTGGACCGCTGAGTACGCTCAAGAAAGCTGAAAAAATTGTGCTTTCACTGAGCGTTGTGGGCATTGTTCTGGTCGTTGTCTACGCTGCAACTGAACTTCTGTTTCGTGTGGTGTTCTAGTCAAGATATCTTTGAATCGCCGAGAAAAGTCGATTGCTAAAACGCGGCGAAAAATTCATGTTCATCTTTTCGGGGATTGTTGTCGTGGCTGCAATCGCCAAGGGGTACCATCACTTCACCGACCTGGACCCCGCCCCACCCAAGCATTTCTATTCCTTTGACGAGGTTGGACTGCAAGGACATGAAGTCTATCGGAAAAAGGGATGCAACAGTTGCCATCGGGCAATGGGAACTGGAGAAGTCGGTGTCGCTCCGGTATTGGACGGTGTTGGCACCCGCAGGGATTTGCCATGGCTGAAAGAGTATCTGACTGACCCCGGCAACCTGGTTCCAGGTACTGCTCACTACGGAAACCTGGGGCCTGACTTCAGACTGCTGGAAAACGAAGAACGAGAGCAACTGGCTGCATTTCTTTCTGGACTTCGGGCCAATCCAAATTCGCCGAACTACCCCCTGAAAGTCAAACGCGAATCAGAATAATGTTCACTCTACTGAAAGACAAAACATCGAGGCACTAACTATGAACGCCGAATCACTCATTCCATTTA
>CAZYSR010000009.1:0-8081 GCA_964649525.1 uncultured Gammaproteobacteria bacterium | reverse complement strand
CTTTAGGCGGCGGTGGTTTCTTGATGGCGAGCCCGAGTTCCGATAAACCCGTTTTGTTTGACTTTTTTGTACAGACTCCGCGTCAGCGAAAGCCCATCGAAGACGTCAAAACCGAAAAATTCATTTGCGATTTTGGAGATGCACAACAGGAGTTCATCATTGGCTCTGGAACCTGTGCGGTACCCGGCTACGTGAAAGGCATCTTCGAAGTGGCCAGCCGCTACTCAAAGATGCCCATGAATGCTTTGATTGAGCCGACACTTCAAATTCTCAAAGAGGGCATCGAAATCAATGAGATGCAGGCGTATGTACTGGACATTTTGACACCGATTTATCTCTCTGGAGACGCACGGTCAATTTTTGAAAGCAAGAATAAGCCCGGGCACACGGTTCGGAAAGGTGAAACTACCTTTTTTCCAAATTACGATGACTTGCTCGAAACGCTGGCGATTGAAGGTGAGGCATTGTTCTACCGCGGTGAGATTGCAAAGTCGATTCATGAAGTAAGCCTTGAGGGTGGACAGGTAACTTACGATGACCTGACCAACTACCGCGTTGAACTTAGAAGACCACTTAAGGTGCGCTACAAAAATCACACCCTGCTTTTGAATCCGCCACCTTCGAGTGGTGGGATTACGATTGGTCTTGCAATGAGTCGATTATCTTCGCTCAATCTCGCACAGTATCGATTCGGGTCTTCGGAACATTTGAGTGCGGTTATGGAGTCATTTGTCCAGTGTGCTCGGCTCGAAGAGAATGCTTCGCCGAGTCCAGACGCTGGGTTTGATTCTGGACTTTTGCAAATTTACCAAGCCAATCAGGAGTGGTTATCGCTTAACGGTACCACTCATATTTCGATCATAGATCGAGAACGCAACGCAGTGGCCGTATCAATCAGTAACGGGGAAGGCTGCGGCACCCTGATTCCCGGCACATCCGTAATGATGAATAACATGATGGGTGAGCACGATGTCAATCCCTACGGTCTGACTCAGTGGCCGCTGGCCAGACGCCTGAGTTCATTGATGTCCCCAACAGTCGCAATTGATGACGAGGGTTCTCAGATTGTGATCGGAACCGGTGGTTCCAACCGTATTCCTGGTGTAGTCAAGCAAGTACTAATCAATCTTCTGGATTATGGCATGAGCGTTCAGGATGCGGTTCAGGCGCCGCGGCTTCACTATCACAGGAATGAAGCGTACGCTGAGAATCTGTTTGGTAATCCGGAACTACATGACATTCTCAGTCGCTACGGCGATGCGACTACATTCAGCACAAACAATGTTCTCTTTGGCGGTGCGCATACAGCGCGCCAACTGGCTCGGACTGTAGAAGGCTTTGGCGCTACGCGCCGTGGTGGGGTCTGGGTCGAAGTCGCGTGAAGTACTTTCTCCGCGGGTTAATTCCGGACCCTGAGCGCAGACGGGTCCTGCTGGCGATCATCAGCATCCTATCCATTTATGGCTTGACAGTCGGGTTCTTTTACCCACTCATCAGCCTGAACATGGAACTTCGTGGATATTCGTCCTCACTGATTGGTTTGATGGGCGCACTGCCATTCCTGGCGTCCATTATTGTTTCTCCAATGATTCCATTCATCATGAAATTCATGGACGTTCGACGATGGGTGTTTGTCTCCATTTGCTCAGACATTTTCTTCATTTGCTTGATGATCTTCTCTGAGAACATCTACATTTGGTTCGTTTCTCGCTTCATGATGGGTGTTGCCGGGACTATTTTGTTTGTTGTCAGTGAAACTTGGATCAATGAAGTTGCCGAAGACCATTACCGTGGACGCGTCATGGGCCTTTACACGTTCGTCTTTAGTGCCACGTTGGGTATTTCACCGCTATTTATCGTAGTGCTAGGAGCTCAGGGGAATCTGCCGTTTATCGTCGCGCTTATCATCATTGGAGCTGGGTTGTTGCCGCTTCGATGGACACGTGGCCAGACCCCCGACTTTTCGGGTGGTAAAGCGTCTCACGTGCTCATGTTCTGTTTATTGGCACCAACGCTGGTTGGTGCCACAGCATTGATGGCGTTTGAGGAGTCTTTAGTGGTGACTTTAATGCCGGTGTATGCACTACGCAATGGATTGACTGAGGCTTCGGCAGCATTAATATTGACAGTTGCGGCGATCGGCTCAATGGCCGCGCAGCCTCTGGTAGGTAGGCTTGCCGACAGCATGAATCGCAATCTGCTATTGTTTCTCTGCGCACTTTTGATTCTAGTTGGAGCAATCTTGCTGCCGTTCATTATTCAAACGAAGATTATGTTGTGGCTAGTGATGTTTATTTGGGGAGGTGCAATCGCAGCGATTTACACTGTTGCGCTTACGATTATGGGCTCCCGATTTCGTGGTGCTCAGTTGGCAGCTGGAAATGCCGCATTCGGATTGATGTGGGGTGTATCGGGTACGATTGCGCCAGGGCTAGGTGGCTTGGGCATGACCGCATGGGGGCCGAACGGATTTGTATATATCCTGGTTAGTGCGGTTGTTGCATTTTTAATATTGGCAATTATCCGGGCCAGATTTGCAAGACGCTAAGCCCTTTCGCTGGATAGGGAGGTCGATTTGACCGCACCAGCTGTAATCTTCAAGCCACAGCAATCAAGCCGGTCACTTTGTCGAATTGTGAGTTTGACCGGAAGGTACCTACTCTCTGGTAACAATCCTAACCTGTTGGAGGTAAATTAACTCTATTCAGTGTAGGCTGCGCCTGGTTACCCATGGAGAGTTTCACCTGACTTTTCCAACTGATACAGCAATGTCCCACTGAAATACACTGCGCTTCCTTTTTTGGAAATGATATCGTTTCTTCGACAGTTTCGTTATTCGTAGCGAAAACCTGCGAAAATATTCATAATTCGTAGTTATTCATGCCTATAATCACGTTTCAGCAACAATAAGATATCAATTTTGACGATATCACAGTGATTAAACATGAATTACCACGCCCTGTGAAGCAAAAGCAGAACGGAATTGCAGCAATTGACGACCATCTTAATCGTCAGATTGTGAAAATGCTGCAAACCGACGGGCGACGACCTTACAAGGAAATTGCTACGGCCCTTGGAGTTTCTGAGGGCACTGTACGCAACCGGGTGCAGTTGATGAAAAAAGCTAGTGCTCTTCGTATCGTTGCACTGGTTGATCCGACTGAAGTCCGCTACCAGGCGGATGCGATCATTGGTATCAAAGTCGCACCCAACCATTCAGTCGATAAGATTGCGAAACGACTCGGACAGTCGCCCGATGTCGTTTACATCCTGTGGGTGACCGGACGATACGATCTGCTGGTTGAAATAGTAACTGATAGTTTGCATAGCTTTCACGAATTCCTAGAAAGAGAAATTCATCTTCAGCCCGACATTGCATCTAGTGAAGTCATGTCGGGACTTAAGAACTTCAAGAACCAGTTTCTGCTCAAGTATGACTAGAACTGAAAACGATGTACTGGGCTTACAACAATACAAGGAGCAAATCCAAAAAATCGTGGTAACTTTGCCGACGCATTACCTTCGGATGAGCGTATTTTGAGGTACGCAAACAATTTAAGTGTCTTTATCTGGTTGTCTGGATATGAGTGAGTACAGTTTAAGCAGCACACAGCGCGCAGAACGCACGGTTCGGCGCAAGTCTCGACTTTTCGAGTTCAATCAGTCCATACCGTTCGGCAGCGTACTGCGGCTGGGTTTTGCCGCCTGGTTCATCTTTTTTGGAATCTGGGAACTCGCTGTTTTGCTGAAACTGACCAATGCCGTACTGTTACCGGGTCCATTCACGGTTCTTACCAGTTTCGTTGAATTGTTTACCGCTAAAAACTACCTGTACGACGTTGGCATGAGCCTTTTCCGAATTGTGGTCAGTTTTTCACTTGCTTGCATGCTCGCGATCCCGCTGGGCATACTGATGGGAACATTTCGCCGAGTTGAGGCATTCTTCAATCCACTCGTATCAGCGTTCCGCTATCTCCCGGCTCCTTCGTTTATTCCTTTGTTGCTCATGTGGCTGGGTGCCGGCGAAGGACAGAAACTGGCTTTGCTATTTTTGGGTGTGGTTTGGTTTCTGATCACACTCATCATGGATTACGCAAAGTCCCTGCCCGCCGATTTTGTCAACTCTGCGTTAACTTTGGGGGGCAATCGAAGGCAAGTGTTGTGGACTGTCGTTGTGCCGGCAATGTTGCCCGACATACTGACTGCCATGCGGCAAATGCTCGCGGTTAGCTGGACTTACTTGGTTATCGCCGAGATCGTTGCAGCGAGTTCCGGCATTGGTGCGATGATGATGCGTGCCAAGCGGTTTGTACACATCGACGAGATTATGGCAGGCATTATTACAATCGGACTGCTGGGACTGGTGTTTGACATATTGCTTCGCCGATTGCGGCGTATGCTGTTCCCGTATCTTGACAGTGAATAATCCTTTGTTACAAGCGACGAAGACCGATTCGCGTTGTACCGGTTTTGCAACCCGAAATGAACAATTTAACCCTTATTGTCAACCATCACACTGGAGGTAATTCAATATGCACATCAGGAAATTTATCCTAGGTTTTGCACTCGCGTTCGCGAGCCTGCTGACTTTTGTTTTGCCAGCGAATGCGGCTGAAGAAGTCAAGATTTCCGGTTTCACCTGGCCGGGTTATGGTTTTTGGTTTATTGCCAAGGAAAAAAACCTTGCCCCCAATCTCGATATTCAATACCAGACGATCGAAGACCCTTATGAGAGTTACAACCTTGTTACCGCTGACAGGATGGATGTGGTTTCAAGTACTGTCGAGTTTTCTCCGATTGCGGCCGAGCGAGGTATGCCACTCAAACTGGTTGCGTTTGCCAATCTGTCCTATGGTACAGACAAAATCGTAGTCGCCCCCGGGATCGATGGACCTGCCGACCTCAAAGGCAAAAAGGTTGCCGTTGTTGAGGGTGGTCTGGCTCAAATTTACGTTGCGATGTGGCTGGAACGAAACGGGTTTCCGTTTGATTCGGTCGAGTATTCCAATATCATCGCGGATGATGCATTCGCAGCCATGATAGGGGGTGATGTCGCTGCATCTGAATTCTGGGAACCTTATGGCAGTAACGTGCTCAAGGCTCTAGAGGGCTCCAAAGTCCTGTCTCAATCGCGAGAAGACTACTGGACTTCCCAGGCAGTAATTGCTGATGGGCTCTACATGAACGAAAAATTCATCAATGAGCGCCGCGATGTCGCATTGGACACGATGCGTGCACTCTATGATGCCATCGCCTGGTGGAAAGAAAATCCCACAGAGGGCAATGAAATCATCGCTGAAGGGATGAAGATGAGTATTGCGGACGTCGAACTGGTGATTGGAAAGGACGGAACCGGACTCGACGGAGGACTTTACATCTATGACTTCCTGGAAGCTGCGCGTTTTTGTGGTTCAGCGCCTGGTGACCCACCGTTCGGTCAATCAAACGGTCAGATGAGTGCACACTACGAATTGATGTCGGACTGGTGGCTAAAGTTTGGTTTCCTTGAAACCCGCAGCCCTGTTGAGAAAGGTGTCAACTGTGGCCTGCTTAAGGAACTCTACGATTCGGGGTATCGAGGATAGAGAACTGCTTGTTGCGCGGAGTAATGAACGCTCCGCGCAGCATATGCTTGGTTTTTCAGTACCATGAGTACTAGACGCTCAGAGGCACAATGCCGAGGCAAACTGGTGCTGGAACATGTCTCAAAGGAATATCAGATCAAACGCAATGAGACTGTTCTGGCTGTAAGCGATGTTTCTTTAGAAGTATTCGACAACGAGGTTTGTGTGTTGCTCGGCCCTTCGGGTTGCGGAAAGACAACAGTCCTGCACATGATGGCTGGACTTGTCGACCCCACCACTGGCCTTCTCAGTTTCAATGATAAGGAGATTGTTGGTCCCAGTCGAGAACGTGGGATGGTGTTCCAGAGTTACACCTCGTTTCCATGGCTGACTGTCGAAGAAAACGTTGAGTACGGATTGCGTCTGAACAAAGTGCCTGAAAAGGAGCGCCGCGAACGGGTTGACTTTTTTATCAACAAGGTAAAACTGGCACGATTTCGTAAAGCGTATCCGAAGCATCTGTCCGGAGGTATGAAACAGCGCGTTGCTATCGCGCGGATGTTGGCCAACTCACCTGAAATCTCTCTGATGGATGAACCTTTCGGCGCGCTTGATGCAGAAACGCGCTGGCATATGCAGGAATTACTGCTGGATATTATTGATGAAACGCAGATGACTGTGGTTTTGGTCACTCACGATATATCCGAAGCACTGTTTCTCGCCGATCGTATCGTGTTCCTGTCAAGACACCCTGGCAGGATTCGCGAAATACTGTCAATGGAGTTCAAAGCGGGACGACGGATTCCCAGCAAGGAAGAGTTGCTTGAAACACCGGGCTATCTGGAGATCGAACGCAAAATTCTGCACATGATGCGCGAGGAAGCCAGTGATGTCGAACAGTGAGGAGCGGTGAAGTTCAAACGTTTCACCGACATCAAGCCCCAACACTCCCGAGGTCAGAAACCAAGGGTATCTTGGGAATCTGAGAATGCCCTGATGATCCAGGCGCAACGCTTCACTAACGAGTTTTACGGGCCGGAAGCAAATTAAGCAGTTCTTTTCGTTCACGGCAAGGAGGCGAACAGGTAAAGCCCTCGCACAAGTAGGCGACCTGACCTGCTGAATCGGACAGGGTCGCTGGAATCGTTGCTGGAACTCGCTTTGCAGAAATCGGCACTGAATAGGTGCTTAGCCTTTGCGAACCTGTCTCAATACTGTCTTCAACCCACGACTTCGCTTCCTCAGAATCGCCATGAATAACCAATGTTGGGCCAGGCGCGATAGATTCTTCAATTGCAATCAGACTGGAGCCGAATGCGGCAGGAATCTGATGGGCGGAATTTTGTAACGCCTGATTGATTCGGATTGCACATTCACGGTAGTGTTGCTCACCTGTCAGATAGCTCAGCTTAAGCAGCACCTGCGCGGCAACGCCATTACCCGATGGGGTGGCATCATCGTGGGTGGGCAGGGCGCGATATAGTAGTTTTTCATGATCATCTGAAGTGAAGAAAAACGCACCGGTATCTGGATCTTTAAAGTGGGTCAAAAGTAATTTAACCAACTGTTCAGCAAAGTCAAGATAGGTGTCACTCCAACGCGCCTGCAGCAGCTCGATTGCTCCATCAGCGACAAATGCGTAGTCATCCAGGTACGCATTGAGGTGAGCTCGACCATCGCGAGCCGTTGCAAGCAGCCGATCATTCTGCCACATGTTGTGCTGAATGAAGTTCAATGCGCGCTCAGCCGAATCAACAAAATCGCTCCGCTTGAGATATCGACCCGCTCTGGCCATCGCCTTAATCATCAGCCCGTTCCAGGAGGAGAGAACCTTGTCGTCGCATAAGGGAGGGACTCTCTCACTGCGAGTTTCGAACAATTTTTGTTTTGCCTGCTCAAGCAGTTGAATTACCGAATCCTCTTCACGGCTGACACGATGTGCAACATCAGCAATTGAGTTCGCAATTTGAAGGTTCCACTTGCCTTCGAAATTGGGTGCACCCCGCAAACCATAGCGAACCGTTAGAACATCCAGTTCCTCTCCACTTAAGAGGGTATTCAGTTCATCCAAAGTCCAAACGTAGAACTTTCCTTCCTCACCTTCGGAGTCAGCATCAATGGCACTGAAGTACCCACCATCGGAAGATTGCATTTCCCGCATCACCCATTCCCCCGACTGAATGGCGACTTCGTGGAAGTCTTTGCGTCCGGCTAAAAATCCTGCATCAACATAAAGGGGCATCAGCTGTGCTGTGTCGTAAAGCATTTTTTCGAAGTGGGGAATTTCCCACCTGGCATCGACTGAATACCGATAAAACCCTCCACCCAACTGATCATACATGCCACCGCTGGCCATCGCTTCCAAAGTGTGGACCGCCATACCAATTGATCGTTTTTCAGCGTACGAGTCGGAGTGATCTGTTCGTTGCCAATAGCTCAGCAGAATTTCAATTTGGGTTGGATGCGGAAATTTAGGGGCTTCACCAAATCCGCCAAAGACTGGATCATAATCATTGA
>CAZYSR010000008.1:0-4427 GCA_964649525.1 uncultured Gammaproteobacteria bacterium | reverse complement strand
GTGTAAATGAACTGATGCCATCTTTAATTAAGCGCTGCTCGAATCGCTGCCGTTTGGTATTTGAACCGATCAACCCGAGCCAGCCAAAGTTCCGTCGCTTGAGAATATGCAAACAAAGCTCATAATCTAACCCGTGATCGTGGGTCATCACAACAAAAAATGTCCCATCTGGCTGTGCATCAATGAAGCTGGTTAAATCATCTGGTGAAAGGGCTCTTGCATTGTCCGGGATACTCGAAGGAAATACGTCTTCTCGCTGATCCACCCAGTCGATCTGAAATGACAGGTTCTGCAGCAGCGGCACAAGCGCTTTGCCAACGTGTCCGGCACCAAACAATACAATCTTGATTGGCTTCTCATTGAGGTGCGTGATAAACCACTGAGTCGTACCTTCCGAAACCAATTTACTGTACTCGGAACTGCCGGCAACCAGTTCCCTAGCAGTGTCCCAAACCGAATCAGGCAGATTTTCAACATCTTTTCTGCGGGACACAACCCTGGTCGGGCGGTCATCGGACACGCAAGATAACAAGTACCGTGGTCGCCCGTCACCTTCAAGTCCAAGCTCTTGAATTAATTCATCAGCCGAATTACCCGAGAACATCTCATACATCAACTGCACCGCACCGCCACAGCACTGCTTCAACGTAATGCCCAAACCAGAAAACTCCGTTTTTCGGGCAAACTCCTGAGGCAGGACAAGCATCGCTTGAGCGTTTTGAATCGCCTGATACTCTAGGTTTCCGCCACCGATGCTACCTTGCGAAGACTCTTTTGTAACGATCATTCGCGCCCCAACCTCTCTCGGTGCAGAACCATTTATTTCGATCACGGTCACGATCACGAAGCGATCAAGCCCTACCAGGTGTTCATAGAGATCCTGCCGAAGACTCATTGACTCACACTCCATTCGAACGCATTTCATCGATGGCCATTAGTACACGCTCAGGAGTGGCAGGTGCATCAATAGCTGGCCATCGTTTATAGTCCGATAGACTGGAAACAGCATCCGATATTGCACTGAAAACAGAGACAGCCAGCAGTAGCGGCGGCTCACCGACTGCCTTGGATCGATAGATTGTCTGCTCGACGTTTCGGCCGCGTTCCCAGATCTTCACATTGAAAGCTTCTGGTACATCACCGCTGGCAGGAATCTTGTAAGTTGAAGGGGCGTGGGTTTTGAGTGCTCCGTTATCATCCCACCACAACTCTTCGCTCGTCAACCACCCAGTGCCTTGAACAAATCCGCCTTCGATCTGACCAAAATCAATGGCCGGATTCAGTGAGCGGCCAGCATCATGAAGAATATCAACCCGGGTAATTCGATATTCACCAGTCAAGCGATTAATCGCAACTTCACTCACTGCTACGCCATAGGCGAAATAGTAAAATGGATGACCCGTCATGGTTTTTGGATCCCAATCGATTTTTGGCGTTTTGTAGTATCCGGTAGATGACAGCGAAACACACGCTACCTGAGCCATCTTTGCCAGTTTCTGGAATGAAACAGATGAACGCCCCGCAATGACTGAGCCATTTAAGAAGATCACCTCGTCTTTTTCCACACCAAATGCCTTGGCAGCTACACCGATTAATCTATTTTTAATCGTTCGTGCAGCGGCTTTGGCAGCCATTCCGTTTAGATCTGATCCGGATGATGCTGCAGTTGCAGAGGTATTCGGAACCCTTGAAGTGTTGGTTTCCGCCAACTTGACCCATTCCAGCGGTACTGAGAATTCATCGGCCACAACTTGTGCGACTTTGATGAACAGACCCTGTCCCATTTCCGTCCCACCATGATTGAGATGAATGCTGCCATCCGTGTATACGTGAACCAGAGCACCTGCCTGATTGAAGTAGGACATGGTGAACGAAACACCAAATTTAGCCGGAGTTAGCGCTATGCCTCGCAATAAGTTGGATTCTCCCTGATTCAACTGTCGGATTCTTTGGCGGCGGGCATGATAGTCTGAAGATTCAACCAGCTCCGCGGTCATCTCGTTCACCACAAAATCGGAAACTTTCATGCCATAAGGGGTAATATTTCGAGTCCGTTTCCCGTAGTAGTTTCTCTGACGTATTTGAAGCGGGTCTTTGCCGAGATGACAGCTGATTTCATCAATAATTCGCTCTATACAGAGCACCGCCTGAGGTGCCCCAAACCCTCGAAATGCCGTGTTCGATACTGTATTGGTACGGCAAAGATGTGTCGTTGCAACGATATTTTTCAGGTAATAGGCGTTATCTATGCTCAGGAGAGCACGATCATTGATTGGTCTGGAAAGATCAGCGGAATAACCGCACTTTGAAGCCATCTCAACGACCATACCGTGAATGGTTCCATCATCTCCAAACCCCACCCGATATTTGAAAGAGAAATCATGCCGCTTGCCGGTCGCCAACATATCAACATCGCGATCTAGTCGAATTTTTGCGGGTCGTCCGGTTCGTTCAGCAGTCAATGCCGCGATACAAGCCCACTGCGAGGCTTGTGTCTCCTTGCCGCCAAATGCCCCACCCATCCGACGAACTTCGACTGTAATCGAATTTAACTTTTTGTTCAGCAGTTTCGAAATCAGAAGCTGAATTTCAGAAGGATGTTGAGTGGAACAGTAAATCACCATGTCTCCACCCTCTCTCGGAATCGCCATTGCGGCCTGACCTTCAAGGTAGAAGTGATCCTGGCCACCATTTCGAATCGTACCTTCCAGTTGATGGGGTGCGTCCTGAATTGCCCGCTCTGGTTCACCCCGTCGAATGGTAGCAGAAGGCAGCACGAATGATTCCCGATCGAGTGCCTGTTCAATTGTCAGAACAGGCTCTTCAATTTCATACTCGACTACAGACTCGCGGCAGGCAAGACGTGCCTGAAGTTCCGACTCGGCTGCTACCGCAAACAACACCTGCCCGGCAAAGTCAACCCGACTCTCCGCAAAAACCGGATCGTCTCCTATTGTTGGACTACAGTCATTCTTACCGGGCACTGTACTCGCATCGAGTACTCCAACGACACCTGGTGCAATGCCAACCTGGCTTGTGTCCATTGAAGTAATTCGAGCTGCAGCATGGGGACAAAGTGCTGGCCAGATGTGCAGCAGATTTCTTGGTTCCGGAATGTCGTCAATGTAGACTGCTTCACCGGTAACATGACGTTCAGCACTGTCATGGGCAATGGGCTTGTGCACACTTGCTGGCAGCAGGGATTTGGTCGGTCGATCAAGCATAGTCTGCCTCCCAAACTATGGTCTGTTCGCGTCCCGACAGTTCATCCAACAGTCTTTCAAGCAGATTTCCAGCAACCCGAGTCCGGTAGTCAGAAGTACCTCTAAAGTCAGTAATGGGATTGAAGTCCCGCCGCAGAGCCTGCCGACCCTTGACAATTGCATCGTTTGTTAATGGAGAACCGATTAAGGCTTCTTCACAATGAAACGCCCGCTTTGGTGTTGCAGCCATGCCACCAAAAGAGATTCGAACAGCTTGAATAATTCCTGCACTCAGTGTCAAAGAGAACGCACCACAAACCGCAGAAATGTCTTGGTGAAATCGCTTGGATAATTTGTAAACTCTGAATTGCTGTCCTTCTACAGGCAGAGGTAAATCGATTCGTTCCAGAAATTCACTAGGTTTGAGGTCCTGCTTGCCATAGTCAATGAAGTAATCCTCAGCGGGTAAGGTACGAGAACCGGCAGCACTTGAGATAATCAATTTTGCATCAAGCGCGATTAGAACAGGCAGACTATCACCTATTGGCGATCCATTGGCAACGTTGCCACCGATGGTGGCCTGATTTCGAACCTGTACTGAACCATATCGCCTAAAGAGTTCATCCAGCGAGGGATAGTGTAGTGATAGCGTATTCATTGCTTCAGCGATGGTCGCTGCAGCGCCAATTCTGATCAACCCCTTTTCGATCGAGATGCTTTGAAGCTCCTGAATATCAGACACGGATATGACACAATCCAGGTGTCGACGCTCTTTGGTAACCCAGAGCCCGACATCGGTTGCACCTGCCACAATTCGGCTTGCCGGCTTTTCCTTGAGAATCTGCTTCAGTTCTTTAACGGTTGCAGGTGCGTGGTAGCTTTGTTGACTCAAGTCAAGATGAACTGAACGTGCGGCTTCTAGTTCTGACAGAGAACGTAAGGTTTGTTTCTCGCGATCATCAAATTGATCTGGATGGTGTCCATGCAAGGCCTGCCGGGCAGCTCGTACAATCGGTGCATATCCAGTACAGCGGCAAAGATTACCTGCCAACGCATCATCGATAGCGATCCGACTCGTATCACATCCATTGTGATACATGCCAAACAACGACATCACAAATCCAGGCGTGCAAAATCCACACTGCGAACCATGCTGGTCAACCATCGCCTGTTGCACCGGGTGCAGCTCATCGTTCCTGTCTTTCAGGTGTTCAACGGTGATCA
>CAZYSR010000007.1:0-9458 GCA_964649525.1 uncultured Gammaproteobacteria bacterium | reverse complement strand
GGGTATTCGTACGATACAGGTGTATAGCGAAGCAGACGTCGATTCACTTCCAGTTCAACTGGCAGACGATTCGGTACTGATTGGGAAACCGCCTTCAACAAAGTCTTATCTCAACATTGAATCACTGATATCTGCTGCAGTTGATGTCGGAGCGGATGCAGTTCATCCTGGTTATGGTTTTCTCGCTGAGAATGGGGATTTCGCCGATGCAGTGGAGGCAGCAGGTTTGATTTTCGTTGGTCCAAGCGGTGAAACAATACGTCATTTAGGCGACAAAGTTACAGCCAGGTCCGCAGCGGACGCTGTTGGGCTAGCCACAGTTCCAGGTAGTGCTGGACGCATTGACAATCTTGAGGAAGCAAAACCAATCCTGGAAGAAATCGGCTTTCCTGTTCTGATCAAGGCGACTGCTGGAGGTGGTGGAAGAGGGATTCGAATCGTTCACAACCAGGAGGAGTTCGATCGACTGGCTCCACAGGCGAGTACAGAAGCTTTAACAGCATTTGGTGATGGCGGCATTTATATCGAATCCTATATCCACAATGCGAGACATGTTGAAGTTCAGATCATTGGCGATGGCGAAAGTGTTCTACATTTTTATGATCGCGAGTGTTCGCTTCAGAGACGTCGTCAAAAAATTTGGGAAGAGGCACCGGCATCTTGCGTTCCGGACGATGTAAGGATGCGTTTATGCGATGCGGCACGAAATTTTGCATCCAGCGTCGGTTATCTCGGGGCTGGGACATTGGAGTTTTTATATGATTCGAGCACTCACGATTTTTACTTCCTTGAAATGAATACCCGGATTCAAGTGGAACATCCAGTAACAGAGTGCGTTACCGGTGTGGATTTAGTTCAAGAATCGATTCGGGTCTGTGACGGAAATTCTTTGGGTCGCAGTCAGGATGAGATTGTCTTGAAAGGACACTCAATTGAATGTCGGATCAACGCTGAAGATCCTGCCAACGGATTCATGCCGCAACCGGGCAAAATAACAGAACTGAAGATACCTGGGGGCCCGGGTGTAAGGTTTGATTCAATGCTATATCCTGGCTATACGGTCCCACCATATTACGATTCTATGCTAGGTAAACTCATTGTCTGGGATGAGGATCGTCCCAGCGCTTTGAAAAGAATGAGAGGCGCTTTAGATGAGTTGGAAATTTCAGGAATTAAGACTACCAAATCACTTCATCAGGCTTTGCTGAATGACATTAACGTTGTTGAGGGCAATGTACACACCACATTTCTCGATGATTGGCTAAGCAAAGCAAACATACAGTAGCTTCAATTTAGGAGGTCAACGTAAATGGCAACCAGATATTCATTTGGCGGAGATGATCACATTTTTGCCGAAGTTGATGAGGCGATGTCTCTTGAGGCATTTTTTACAAGTCTGTCCGTAACGAAAGCGGTAAAACAGAGCCAAATCAGCGCTGTGACGGAAGTTTGCCCTGCCAATGCTTCGTATCAAATCAAATTTGATCCGGACAAGATAAAGCCCAAAGACATGCTGGCAGAATTGAAACGCATTGAGTCTGAAGCGGCTAGTGCAGAGGCAGTGATAAGCACACGCGCGGTTGAAATACCGGTGTTCTATGACGATCCATGGACCAGAGAGACGCTGATGCGATTTCGAGAAAGGCACCAGGACCCCAATAGCACTGACCTCGAATATGCAGCCAGAATAAATAACTTTGACTCAATTGATTCGTTCATCAAAGCACACTCTGAGTCACCATGGTTTGTTACCATGGTTGGATTTGTAGCGGGACTGCCATTTATGTATCAAATGGTTGAGCGGCAAAGGCAGATTGAGGTACCCAAATATCTCCGACCCAGAACTGATACACCAAAGCTGACGGTTGGTTATGGTGGGTGCTTTGCATGCATTTATTCTGTCAGAGGCGCCGGTGGATACCAAATGTTTGGCATCACACCAATGCCGATATATGATCCACAACAGTCAATTAGCTATCTCAAAGACTTCATGGTGTTTTTCAATCCTGGTGACATCGTGAAATTTAAACCGATTGACAGAGATGCCTACGATGAAGGTGTCGAAGCCGTGCAAGCCGGTACATTTGAACCAGTAATTCGCGAGTTAGTTTTCTCTTTGGATGAGTTTCAGAGTGGAATCGATGAATACAACAAAAATATTGGGGAGATGCTTCATGGGAATTAGAGTAATTTCACCTGGACTAGCGACTTCAGTACAAGACCTTGGGCGACCGGGATACTATCATCTCGGCATTCCGATTTCTGGAGGTATGGATCGGTATGCATTGAGATGTGCGAATCTGCTGGTTGGGAATTCAGAAAGTGCAGCGGTATTAGAAGCAGTATTTCTTGGTCCTGAAATTGAGTTCACCCGTGACGCGACAGTTTCAGTTACAGGTGCAAACTTACCTCCAAAGGTGGACGGCGATGTCAGAGAAGGGTGGACATCGTTTGATGTCAAAAAGGGCCAAGTATTGAGTTTCGAATATCTGAAGGCTGGAGCTCGAGCATACATTGCAATATCCGGCGGGATTGACGTTCCTGTTATTCTTTGTAGTCGGTCGCTGTATGGATTAGGAGCTTTGGGTGGATTTAACGGTAGAACCCTTCAAGCCGGCGATGAAATTGGGATCGGAGAAAAGTCTGGAAATTCACTTACTGGTCGCTCAGTTCCTGCTGAACTTAGGCGTATGCCGGGATCACCAGCAGAGCTTCGTGTGATACCGGGTATTTATTGGCATCGTATCACCGAAGAAGCCAAAGCCAACTTCTTCGAAGACACCTGGAAAGTTGCATCTGAAGCTGATCGCATTGGTTATCGATTTCAAAAAGGGCGTCCACTGAGCTTCATTGACCGTGAACAGCCATTCGGTGCCGGTTCAGATCCGTCCAATATTGTGGACAGTTGCTATCCGTATGGATCAATTCAAGTACCTGGTGGTACCGAACCGATTGTTCTGCACCGAGATGCTGTATCAGGAGGTGGTTATTGCATGATCGGGACAGTGATTTCGGCTGATATGGATTTCATCGGGCAGTTACAGCCTAACATGGATGTAAATTTCGTTGAAGTCGATCTCGATTCTGCACTTGCGGTACGACAAGAGCGCAATTCTGGATTGCAACAAATTCGCGAACTCGAATAGTCGCAAAGCAAAAATTGGACAATCCGAATTCGATTCGTCAATAGCTTGCTTACACGCGCAAACTGAATCGTGCGAATATTCGTTTGGTCGGCTTAGGGCGTGAAGAGGGAAGCGATTATCCCGCTTAGCTTTTACGATCGTGTTTTGAACCACCCCTGCACAAGGGGGAATTAAATGTTGTGCCGCCGCTGGATTGCCATTCGTCTGGAGTCATTGTCTGTAGTGACAAGGCGTGCACGCCACCAGCGAGTTGATCTGCCAAAAGTTCGTTGATCATGCGGTGTCGATTGATCAGCGTTTTACCGCCGAATTGTTCGGAAACTGCAACTACCTTAAAGTGTGTTTCCGAGCCTTTGGGCACATTGTGCATTCCGCTCTCGTTGATCACATCAAGATGGGCGGGTTCTAACGCTTCCGACAGCGTTTGAGTGATTTGTTTTTGAATGATCATGCTACAAACTAATGAAATTGTACAGGATACTCCCCAAAAACGGCATCATAGTGGCACTGGCGGCAATCGAATTCCTAATCGTAAATTTAAAATTGCAGAGTTTCGGATAAGTTGTGACCGTGCCCACCAAGTCTTGATGTATTCAAATGATACGAAGGTTTACCACGTATGAGGTTTCTGTATGTTGGTTCCAGGAATTGGAGACGGCAGTTGATTTCTCTGCAATGAATTTTCACGAATGTGGCGGTGAAAATTCGTGTATTGGTTCAGGTGAAAAGATGGATGTCTTGTACCAGGAGTAATAAGTCCGATATGTTTCTTGAGTTGCGTTTTTACAATGCGCATAGCCTCTGAAATATCGCTATCGTTGGTGACTACCATTGCGCAATCGAATTCGTTCATCCAAGCGTCATTCAGCATGTGTACCGCGAGATTCACATCTGACCCTTTTTCTTCAGTATGAATTATTTCGGCAGTTTTAGGACCATTGCCAGGATTTTTCAATGGTGCACGTTTTGTTTTTGTTTGAAAGCGTCCAAAAATTATTTCTATTTCGTGGCAATATGACTTTAAGGCTCGCAGGTAGACATCTTGGCGCTGTGGTTTGGACTGATCATTGGGACGTGCCTGAACTCGCGCTGTGAAGTATTTAATATTCAGGATATTGTGATCAGGTGGCAGGAGATCATGAAATAAGCCTGAAAGGTCAAGCCATTTATACGGGGTGTCTTTCAATGACCCGTAAAATAGATTGAATCCATCAATGTAGATATGTGTGCGAATTTTATTCTTATTCTGAAAAAAGCAGGGGTCTCACAAGGAGACCCCGCACCCTGCGCTCGAAACCACAGGGGTTGTTGTTTAGTAAATATATATGATCTTGTTTGTCGAAGTCAAGAAAATTTTATTGGTGCGGCGGTTGCGCTGTAGGGGTTTTTACAACTGATTTTATCGGCAGTGCTGAACCAGGTGACTGAGAGATCAATGTCTGACGAAGAATCAGGTGATTGACAAGGCTGCGGCAGTTAAATTCTTTGGCAATGAGGGATTGTTGAAATATTTGTTTCTACAAAGTAAAAAAATTTGATGACTTCGAATCGATCACACGGTGACTGAAGAATCTGTTATAGAAACATGCTGGAATTCGAAATGCGATTCACATTGACTCGATCGTGCTGTCGCCAGTCCAGTGCGACATCAGCTTGGATCAGAAATTGTATTCGGCAGAAACGAAAAAAGTCCGTTCAAGCATAGAATGAAGATTTGTCAACCCTGCATTAATTGTATCGGTTGGGTCTGTTGGAGGGCTTCGGTTTTCAATATTCAGCACACCGAATTTGACCGTCAAATCATCATAACCCCCAACCTTGTTGAGTTCGAATCCCACGTTATGGGTTAACCATTCATCATACTTGTAAGTTCCCGACGCGTTGTTAAACCCCGAAACAAAGTAAGTTGACCACTGTACATTAAAATTTTTTCTTGATCCGAGCCATGTAAGACTCAATCGATCGCGAGGACTATCTGTTGTGTTGTCACTTCCAAAACTTATACTCTCGAAATCTAGGTCTCGGGTCCAATCGACAATGAATTGGTTGTTCCAGGATTCAGATTGCCATTCGCGTCGAGCGCGCAAAAACAGTGTGTCACTCTTTTCACTTCCTGCACTCAGATATGGGACAGTCATTTCAACAATTCGTGTACCTGTTCTCACAATTTCTGCACCTTGAGGTAAACTCGCGGCACCTAGTTCGTGTTCAATTTCAACAATCGCTCGCGTGCTTGAAGATGGCGAGTTGCTGGTTTTGCTTCGTACTAAATCAGCATCAATTTGCATCGTACCAATTTTGGCTGACATCCCCAAACTGTAGTTTTCGACTTTGACAGGTTCGAGATTCGGATTTCCTATGTACTCCGCTTTGACTTGATAACTACAATAGTCACACGCTGGGTCTCGGATTGTGGGATGCGAAATCGTATGCGAATAAAGTGAACTTATAGAAGGAGAGCGTGATCCAGCCATCCAGGACGCCCGGAAGCCCATATCCTCTGAGGCGTAAAATTCGCCCGCAATTCGATGTCGAGTGGTAGTTCCGACATCGCTGTATCGATCACCGCGCAATCCGAGTGTGATGTTCCAACGCTCATCTGGTTTTGTGTTCAATTCAGCGAACAGGGATTGACGTCGCTGTTTTCCGTCAATTCCATTCAAAAATGAGCCGATGACATTATCTTCCTGACGATGTCTGTCGAAAATATTCTGTAGTTTCACCTTGGCAAATTCAAATCCTGCTGTCAAGTCTACGTCGCGACCACCCAACTTTAGGTCTGACCAGTTGAACTCGTTTCGGAAGATCGTATTGATCCAATCCTGATCACGAGTAAGCTGCACCTCGATATTTTTCAGTACAGTTTCGGATGTATCAAAGGGATTCACTACATCGTATGAAGTGTCAGCGATCGCATCCTGTGCAGCATCCTTCAAAATGTAGTTGTTGCCAATTTCGGATTCACTGTAACTGTTGAAATTGAACTCTACATTCCAGTTCAAGTTATTAGCGACTTGGCTATTCAGCGCAATACTGAATTCAAACTCTTGGAAGTCCTCTGAATCTTCGCGATTTCCATTTGCCACAAAACGATGAAAAAGTGATACTGCTCGATCAATGTTAAGACTGTTAGCCAGATTTTGTGGCAATGTAACATCAAATTCATCGACTGCTGGCGCCGATCGGTCAAAATTTGAACCGTCACTGACTCTGGCATTCAAACTAAAAAGTCGATCATCATCAAGAGCACTACTGGTATTCACCAAAAAACTATTGCGCTGAGACTTCTCAGTAAACCAAGCAATGTTTGCCCACGGGAAACCACAAATGGTGCCCTCTTGCATTTGTGAATCTACCAATGTGAGAACACCTGTATAAACCTCCGTGTCGCAATCTCCGATTGCTACTGACACATAAGCATTTCCTTGTAGAGGAAATGCAGTATTTCCTCCGAGTGAAACACCGCGCGTGTCTGCAAACGTTCCACCAGGTGTCCACTTTGCCTTGAGAAATTCGCGATCTGAGTAACGAATTTGTTCTCTTTTGAAGTGTTCTGCCGCCATAAAGATAGTGCCATTATCCAATTCACTGCCCCAGACAAGGTTAAACTGGTCAGCGTCTGCACCTTTGGTGGTAGGTCGTTCAGCGTTTAGTTGGACGGCTCCTCCATGAAGTTGATCTTTAAGCACAATGTTTACAGTGCCGCTCGTTGCTTGATTATTCAAAATAACTGAAGGACTACCAAGCCAAACTTCAATTCTTTCGATTGCGACCAATGGTATTGAGGAGACAGAATACAAAGTGAGCCGCCCATCCAGGTAAGTTCTGCTCCAACTGATCGTGCCGGAAAATATTGACTCGCTCCACAGATCTCCAAAAGTACGGCGACCCGATAATTCAATTTGCTGTCGAGTGATGATGTAAGTTGGATTCTGCAGGCCGGACCGGGCGGTCATCCCGTCGAGCGTACTCGCGGTTTCATACGCAATAGCTTTATGTGATGAAAAAAACCACACCATTGCACATGCCACTAACAATGGACCAGCGAGTTTTATGTTAATTTTCATAGCCACTACCAAACTCAAAATAGGGCTAACTTACGCTGCAACAAAATTCCTTTTTTGTTGACTGATGGAAGTCAGATTACAATGTCCTTAGCCTTGCAATTATCTTTGATTCTGTCACCCAATGGTGATTTCGATAGTAATTAAATTTTGGCGTTCGCAATTCACAGCAAACAATAAAAAAGCCTGAGACGCATTTATGGTGTTTGCTGTAAATTTCCGTGTGAATGACATCATTGTTTCACCGTCTCAATTGGCTCTTCTGAATTGCTCGTACATTATGCCATTTCTACATGACGATGAAATCCGACTGTCGTAATTTATCGATTCGAAATTAGCATGTTTCGAACCTGTTCAGGTAGTTACCCAAATCGCGAGGTTGAACACCGCGGTGATGATTCAGATAGTGTTCGATGGCGGTATAGTGTGGTTGACGATCTGCAGGTTAATGTCATCGTACCAGACAATCGTCGCTGCCGCAGAGCCGGTGAATGTGCCGCCAGATTCGAAAGTTGCACACCTTTCTTAGACGGGTGGTGTGCGACATAGGACTAAAGATCAGTGATGATGACCGGCTGCAGCAGATCTTTGTTGATGAGTTGGCGAGTATTTTGTCGCTCAATATTTGTCCGAATCATACGGCTCAAAAGAGCACTGTCGGGAGCAAATTACGGCTTTGCGGCACTGAGCGCGGCATAAGGCCGTTTCAGTTACCGAATACCTGACTTTCATCACTTCAGATATCGACGCAAAACCGAATTTTCAGGGTCGTTTACGGTAAGCTACCCGATCAGTACACACGAACTCTCACTATTGCTACAGACCCGACCGAGGAATTTCGTCTTCTGTTTGTGCCTCAGAATCGAATATTGAGAGTTGTGAAAAAGGTGCGTCCCCACCCAGCTGCGCGTGGCCCATCGGTCGCTGAGGGATCGTCGGGATTGACAGAGAGCGGCTTGTCCGTAACGTTGTACACACCTGCGGTTAAACGCATGTTCTCGATACCAAACGGTTTTTTCCAGTCGAGTGTTAGGTCATGGCCGGTCCAAGAACTGAATCGTCCACCGTCCAGGTTCACAATTGTGTCTCGGTAATTTAATGCCCAGTAGGCTGTGAGGTCACCGCGGCCAACCGAGGTCACGATACGCACAGCATTGCGCGGAAGCGGAAACCGTAGCTTATCTTCGCCGGTTACATTAATCTCGCTGTTTGTGACATAGCGCCAAAATCCTCTTGTCCCGACAAACCCCCAGTCAGTCTCTTTGTGAACACCGAAACGGGTGTTGATTCCCACAATATCGGTTTTCACAATGTTGCCATAACTCTCGCGAATGGTAATATCTCCAGCTACACGACTAATGCAGTTCTCGCTCTGGTCAGAGACGCATTCAGGATAGTTCAGAACCGACCAGGTAGGACTGTGCCGTCCCGGTAATTCTGAGGTTTTGAGCCAGTACCAATCCGTGATGACATAGGAGGGTCCTTTACGAATTTCAAAGCCAATGGACCGTCTTTCCGATCCTGAAGATTTGAGATTTTCATTACTTTTGGTGCTACGAGTTACCTGGCGGACATTGGTCTTGGTGCACTCACGCGGCGGCGGTCCGCTTGGTGGAATGCATCGAACATAAGGGTGGTCTTGATTTTCAGTGCTGTACAGGTGGGAAAAGTTAGGAGCACCATCGCCTGTACTCCATGATCCGCGCAGCGTTAAGATCTCGCTTTTGTGATACTCTACCCCGAGGCGCCATGCACGTAGCAGACCGACATCGTTGGAATCGTCAATTCGTGCAGCGGCTCTCAAGTCCATTGAGTTTGCAAGTGGCACGGATAACTCGGCGAAGCTGCCAATTGCTTTGCGCTCGCCGGCGTAGCTAGTCCCACCCGATCCGAGAACCTCATTTACACTACGGGTACTACCATCGTTTGCTCGGAATGTCAGCAGTCGATGCGCCATTACGTCGACAAACTCTATACCCGCAGTCCAAGATGCATTGCGCCCGATGAGGCCCAGTTTGGTTCTGCCTTCAAGCGAAAAACGAGCGATAAGATACTTCAACTCGGAATCCTCTTTCTGAACTACACTGCTTTTCTCGATTGCCGCATTGTGGAGAGGGTCATCGGAAAGAGGGTTAGCTAAGTTATACCTTCCCGTCTGAATCTCCTCCCTGATGATCTGGGTATCTACGAATGTATCACCTGTTACCTTCCTATCAGCCTCATATGCATTAATACCGAAATCATAGCC
>CAZYSR010000006.1:0-8929 GCA_964649525.1 uncultured Gammaproteobacteria bacterium | reverse complement strand
ATTTTTCGCAATCGCTGCGATTCTGCTTTGCCGTCTTGCGAGACTCACATACCCCAAACACGGGAAGTTACCTCTGGTCATTCGGCTAATTGTCATCTGTTGCCAACATGACAGCCGTACTGGAACTAAACAATGTACGTGTTAGATTCCGAGTCAAGTCTACCATGGCCACGTTATTCGATCGGACTAGCCCCACGAGCTTTGATGCGGTGCGTGATGCCAGTTTTTCCTTAGATGAACAGCAAACGCTAGCACTGGTTGGAGAAAGCGGTGCTGGGAAATCAACTCTGGCACTTGCGATAACGGGACTTGAGCGAATCACAGAGGGTTCCATTCGGTTTGAGGGGCGGGAAGTCTCGCAGATGCAGGCACACGAGATTAGGGAATATCGACGTGGGATTGGTTACATGTGGCAGAACGCAATAGGGTCACTCAGTCCCCGAATGTCTGTACGTTCGTTGATTACAGAACCCGCGAGAATACACGGACTGACGGATATTGATCAACGCGTGTTGAGCAGAAAGCTTCTTGATCTTGTCGGACTTTCGGAAGAATTTGGAGATCGATATCCCCATCAGTTAAGTGGTGGACAGGCGAGACGGGTTGGCGTGGCACGTGCACTGTCTTTGAATCCCAGGCTGATCGTGGCGGATGAACCAACGGCCGGGCTGGATGTTTCGGTGCAGGGAGAAATACTCAATCTACTGAATCAATTGCAGGATGAACTGAAAATCAGCATGCTGGTCATTACCCATAACTTGAATGTTGTACGGCATACGTCCGACAAAATTGCGATTATGTATTTGGGACGTATTGTAGAGCAGGGCAATACTGCAGAAATTTTCTCCAAGCCTCGGCATCCGTACACATTGGCCCTGCTTTCAGCAAGCCCTAGCCCTGACCCTGACATGCAAGCCGACAGAATCGAGTTGAAGGGTGAGATTCCAAGTCCGATCAATCGGCCGTCAGGCTGTGAATTTCATACAAGATGTCCGTTTGCTGCGGATACCTGTACTGAAATTCCTCCAGTTTTTGAGGCAGTGAGTGACAACCATGCATTGAGTTGCCATTTTCCAAGATAAGCAGTCAATGTCGAAACGGGTGGGGAGAAGGATGAACTTGAATGTAACGGATACCTGGATTCCAATGCAAGACGGTGCGCGACTTGGTACTCGAATTTGGATGCCAGATCGCACTGATTCGCAAGTGCTACCCGTAATACTAGAATACATTCCATATCGAAAGGACGATTTCACGGCAATCAGAGATTCCACAACAATTGCGTGGTTTGCTAAACAGGGTTATGTGAGTGTTCGTGTTGATATGCGTGGTTCGGGAAGTTCAGATGGCGTAATGTATGATGAATACTCTGATATCGAGATCAACGACGGCGAAGAAGTAATCAATTGGTTGGCAAAGCAGCCTTGGTGTGACGGAAATGTCGGCATGATCGGAATCTCCTGGGGAGGTGTGACCGGACTACAACTCGCAAGCCGCAATCCCCAACCTTTGAAAACAGTAATTGCAGTAGGTGCCACCGAATTTCGATATTACGATGACGCGGGTTACTATTTGGGCTGCATGGTCGGCCAAACAATCGGTTGGGGTGCGATCATGTTCGGTTACAACACTCGGCCTCCGGATCCAGCATTGCTCGGAGACCGATGGCGAAACTTGTGGCTGGAGCGTGTCCGCACCGCACCGCATTGCCTTACTCATTGGCTGGAGCACCAGCGCGAAGACAGTTATTGGTTGCGTGGCACGGTGGGTACAGATTACTCCGCCATCAAAATACCGATTTATGCCGTCAGCGGTCACGCCGATTGCTGGCCGAATACGGTGAGCCGATTACTGGAAAACTTACGTTGCAGTAAACGCGGATTGCAGGGTCAATGGTGTCATCGATACCCACACTTGGGAATCCCAGGTCCACAAATCGGCTTTCTCCAAGATGCCAAACGATGGTTCGACGAGTGGCTTAAAGGCGAGGAAACCGGAATCATGCGAGAAGATGCCTATCAGGTCTACATGCAGAATAGTGTTCGCCCCAAAAAATACTATGACGTTCGTCCGGGCAGATGGGTTAGCGAACCTGCCTGGCCGTCTCCTCACGTGAAATCCAAGCGATTCCACCTTGGAAACGGAAGTCTTACGATCTCACGTACCGAGGCCGTGGAACTTTCAATCACATCACCACAAACCGTCGGATTGGAATCAGGCGAATACATGCCGTGGTTCGCGTTTGGAGTTGCTGATGAACTGCCAGGTGATCAACGAATCGAAGATCACGGATCACTTTGTTTTGATACCGAAGTTCTCGAAGAGCCATTAGAAATTCTGGGGAATCCAGAACTTAAAATTAGGTTGACGTGTGACAAACCTGTGGCATTGCTGGCAGTTCGTCTCTGCGATGTCTGGCCGAATGGTGAAAGCACTCTCATTACCCGTGGATTGCTGAATCTTTGCTATAGAGAGTCAAAAAGTAATCCGCAAGAACTAGTTGCAGATCAAAGCTATACAGTCAACATCAGCCTGAATCACACGGGCTATGTTGTACCGGTCGGGCACACGCTTCGCCTCGCCGTTTCCACAAGTTATTGGCCTATGGCATGGCCTACACCCTGGACAGCAAAAGTCGTGATTTCCACACAAGACAGCCACTTGAATCTACCGTTACGGCAAGAAAGCACAAGCGTGGGACATTTGACCGATTTTGCAGACCCTGTCATTTGCGACGAATTGCCCACCAGCCAACTTCGAGAATTCAAGCAGGACCGGCTAGTGGACATAGACCCAGAAACACAAATGCATCAACTCAAGATATTCACAGATAACGGTAAAGTCAGGTTTGTCGAAAATGAAATTGAAATGGCATCGAAATGTTGGCAAACGTATGCGATCACAGCCGATGACCCACTATCGGCACACGCAAAGTACGAATGGGAATGGGAATTCGGGCGAGGGGATTCCTGGCAGGTGAGAACTGTTACAAGCACTAAACTCTATTCGGACACCGAATATTTTTATCTTGAATCCGAGGTGACAGCTTGGGAACAGGAGAATCAGGTTTATCACAGGTCCGAACTTCAGAGGTTCGACAGAGACCACTATTAACGATCATTTACATATGGCGTTTCTTGTCAACCTCATTTACTCTTTCGCTAGAGAGTGAGCGCCCCTTGAATCGAAATTTCAGTGTCGGGTTTTTCCAGACACCCACAAAATAATGTTGAACTTTCCGGAAGAAACTGCGCGTCTTTTGTCCCTCCTTGAACTGTCAGGAGATTTTCCCAATCGATATTCCTATCCCTATCAGCTGTCGGGTGGCCAGGCACGCAATATCTCATGTCATTACCCACTTTCTCCCGGCACCAAACTGCCAGAAGAGCAATCTTCAACTTGAACTAAAGCATCTATTCTGCTGCCAATTTAGATCAAAACTAAACCGAATTGTCCACAAAGGAGTTGCCAATGATGCCCCAAATATCGATTCGCACTGAATTTCCACGTATGGTTCGGGAAATCGAAAACACTTGGATTCCGATGCCAGACGGTACCCGACTCGCCGCTCGAATCTGGTTGCCGGAGGATTCGGAGGTTAATCCGGTCCCAGCAATTCTCGAATATCTTCCCTATCGAAAACGCGATGGTACAGTGGAACGCGACAACCTGACGCATCCATATTTTGCGGGGCATGGCTATGCCGGGGTACGCGTCGATATGCGGGGAACAGGTGACAGTGAGGGCGTATGCCTCGGAGAGTATCTGCGACAGGAACAGGATGATTGTCTAGCGGTGATTGAATGGCTTGCAGAGCAGCCGTGGTGTTCAGGTAAAGTCGGGATGATTGGAATATCTTGGGGCGGTTTCAACGGACTTCAAGTCGCGGCGCGGCGTCCGAACGCACTGGGAGCCGTCATTTCACTCTGCTCAACAGATGATCGCTACGCGGATGACATTCATTTCATGGGTGGAGCATTACTTGCGGAAAAACTTGGCTGGGGAGCGACTGCCTTTGCAATTGCCCATACTCCTCCCGATCCAGCAGTTGTGGGTGAACACTGGCGCGATATGTGGATTGAACGACTGGATAACAACAGTCTATGGCTGCTCGACTGGTTTAAGCATCAGTGTCGCGATGCATTTTATACACATGGCTCAATTTGCGAAAGCTACGAAGATGTGGAGGTTCCCGTATATCTGGTTGGTGGTTGGGCAGATGGATATACAAACACGATCTTTCGAATGCTGGAAAATTTAAGTTGTCCAAAAAAAGGGTTAGTTGGACCATGGGCACACAAGTATCCACATTTTGCAATGCCGGGTCCTCGAATTGGTTTTCTGCAGGAGTGTTTGCGCTGGTGGGATCAACATCTCAAGGGCGTTGAGACTGGCATCATGGAGGAACCGGAACTTCGCGCCTGGATTCAGCATTCTGTACCTCCCAATTCACAATTTGAAACGCGCCCGGGACATTGGGTAACGGTACCGACATGGCGAGATGATGCTGTTGCAATGCAATCAATGTTTTCTGACAGTCAGTTGCCGGGAGGAAAGCTGAAAGAAGCGGTTACTGTTTGTGCGCCAGAAAATGCAGGATACACCTCAGGGAACTGGTGTGGGTATGGTCAGGTAGCCGATGGTCCAATCAATCAGTCCGAAGAAGCCGGTATGGTTTGCTTTGAATCGGAACCATTTGACGAAGAAGTTGACCTTTTAGGCTTTCCGATCCTTACAGCCGAGGTTTCGAGTGACGTTTCTCAGGCCAATCTGGTTGCTGTACTTTCTGAAGTGCTTGAGGATGGCAAGGCTACTCGTATCAGTTACGGGGTATTGAATCTGACACATAGAAACAGTCACGTGCATCCGGAACCTTTGCCTAAAGGAAGTTTTCCGGTCCGTATAAAGCTAAACGCCTGCGGCCAACGTATCGGTAAAGGGAATAGGCTACGGCTGGCATTGTCAAATGCCTACTGGCCAATCATTTGGCCATCTCAGTCGAAAGCCAGATTGAAGCTGACAAATATAGCCCTTGATTTACCTCTTTCCAGAGGGGTAATCGCTCAGAATTGCTTTCAGGAACCCGAAGGCGCAGAGCCTCTGGCAGTCGATACTCTAGCATCTGGAGGTTACGAACGGCAACGCTCCATTGACTACATTTCAGGGCATGAAACTTATGAGATATACAACGACTCAGGACTAGCACGTCATCTGCACACCGGCATTGAATATCGGGAGACCGGCCGCGAGACCTATATGATTCATCCTGATGATCCGAATTCTGCAGTTGGCACTTGTGCCTGGACCAAGCACTATGCCAGAGATGAGTGGAGTGCAGATGTAGAAGCTGCCATTACTGTTCGCGCACTGCAGAACGTGTGGAAGATTGAAGCGTCGCTGAAGGCTAGGGATGCCGACGGTATAGTGGTTCAAAAATCCTGGTCTGAGAATATTGACAGAGACTTGGTATGAGTGAATTTTTCGGGATTGAATCTGATGTAGTCACCCATTCACTGACATTCAGACTGCTTCTACCTTGTGCTGGGCGGCTGTCGATCTTGTTTCAAACGGTGTTTTTCACGAACTTCGAGAGCTTGGACATGTTTCGATCATGAGTCGCCGACCTGAAGTTGTTGCCTCGAAATTTCGCGAGAATTTTTTTAGGATTTTTCGAATAGACGGAACGCACACCGCGCCATGTAGGTGTGAAGCATTCGGTTCGATTATTGGTTTCGATCAGGAATGCTGGGTCCGATTGCCAAAAGTTCCATCGCTGCTTGCATGGGCGACAATTGCTCATACAAGATCCTGTATACCCGTTCGGTCATTGGCATGAACACGTCGAGTTTTTTACCAATTTGGTAGGTTTCTCGGGCGGACTGCAGACCTTCCGCTTCCTGGCCTATTTCTTCTAGGATTGAATCAAGTGGCTTGCCACTTCCGAGTCCAAGTCCAAGTCTCCGGTTTCGGGAGAGGTCTCCAGTGCATGTTAACATTAAATCTCCTATCCCAGATGGACCCATCAGCGTTTCGGTTCTGCCGCCTAAAGCGATGTTGAGTCGGTTCATTTCAGCAAAGCCTCGCGTGATCAACAGCGCTCTAGTATTTATTCCGAATCCAAGACCGTCGGCGATTCCTGCGGCAATTGCAATCACGTTTTTTGTTGCGCCACCAACCTGAACTCCGACGATATCGTCTGTTGTGTATACCAGCGAAGTTCTATTTCTAAACAAATCGGCGATTGATTCAATGTCTTCAGCATTTATAGATGCGAGATGAACACCAGTCGGCATACCTTTTATGACTTCAAGAGCAAAACTTGCCCCAGCTATCATTGCCGTAGTGGCACGATCCTTGAGTATGCGAGTTGTAACTTCACTTAACAGATCGCCAGTTTCAGAATCGAATCCCTTGGTTCCCCAGATGACGATTGGTTTAGTACCCGAATCCATCAAATGCAGATGATCTGAGACTGATTTAATCGCCAAATTGAATACCCGGCTGGGTACAGCTACGACCACAGCACTGCAGGATTCGATTGCTGATTCTAAAGTATTACAACCCTGAAGGCCATTGGGCAGTTTGATATCTGCAAAGAATTTTGAATTTTGGTGATGATGTTTAATATCTTCGATGACATTTTGGTCGATATCCCAAATTCGAACCGAATGACCGTTATTAGCGAGCCAGACTCCCAGTGCGGTGCCCCAGGACCCAGCCCCGATGACTGCAATACGATGGGATTCGAGTGAAGATGAGCTCATGATTCACCTATTTTACATACTGAGTTTGTAGTTCAGTTGCAGCAATGCCTTTCGTCAAGAAAAGAACCTGGCTAGATCCCTCCAAGCCTATACCTTACATATCATCTATATGTGTGAAGTGATTCAATCGCCAACACCTTAATTCTTCGGCCCTACAGATTTCGGTGTTCAGTGGATTTACGTATTGATGAAAGCCAGGCTACAGACCATGCAGCAGATATAGCCACTGGTGAAAGGGAACTGGTATCGTAAATTCGACTCATCTCGAACTGGAACGACTTGACGATGCACCACAGGGCGAGACCTGACTGACCAACGAAACGTCGTGCGGCTCTATCGAAGTGCCGAAACCGAACGAGCCAGCACCAAAGCCCCCATATCATGTAAGCAAATCTTTTGAGCAAAAGAAACTCTGTATTCTTTAAAAATGGTAGTTCTATGGTATATTCTGATTAATGTTTATCCTATAAAGATGAAAGCAATTTTGGCAAAAAACCGTTTATCCATAAGTAATTACAACAGATCAATCCAGACTGTTGCTGTAAGGATCTCACAAAGAACCTTCAAAGTTTTAGGGCTGGTTTGTTGTAGTTTGTTGCTTGCATCCTGTCAATTGGATGGAGAATTCTACATAAGCATGGAAAAGCTAAAGCAAGTAGAGAATTCAGGGGAAACAATGAAGCTACCGGCTAAGTTTTTTGTTCCAAGCCCCAAGGCAGACAATTGCGAATCGGCTATGGACATAACATCGAATTTTTTGCAGCGGTATTTCAACGAACCGAAAACAGAGTATTGCGGCGTCATGCACAGAACTGAAAAAGACGAAACAGTAACATCGTACCGTCTTGAAAAAGGTGAGTTTATGACAGAATATCAAACTAATGAGTCTACTGGAGTGACAGTGACAAGCTACGGCGTCGTAGCAGTTGATACCATTGTGCCAGTTTCTCATGATACGATGCCAGAGCAATATTTTTCATTCTTTATTGAAAGGAACAATAATGACTCCATTACTATCAAATTGCATATCAACACGGAAATGCATGATGCCATGCTTATTGAGGCTGCAGAGTTCAGTAATGCCACAGTGAATGGCCGAGCAGTCATTGATCTCGGTCGTTTTGACATTGAATTACACAATGATTCCAGTGAGGAATGTCAAATACAAGCCAACGGTCAGACAAGCTTCTTGCAGCCAAACGAGAGAGAGTCATTTCGGATAAGCGATCTAAATTTTGATGGCGAAAGGTCTTTGACAATAGACAACTGTATTCCAAGTGAATCAGCGTGAGGCGGCTCAATAAATTCGGGACTCCTTATTCAGTAGATGGTACAAATAACCCTTTTGGGGCTGGAAATCCTTACTGAATAGACAGCCCCAATAATCCTTATAGTGAAGGTTAGTCAATTCTTGGTAGTGAATGACTGAATGAATATGTTTGTTGGAAAATTAATGAAATAGTTAATTTCATGAGACTTAAATTGTCGTTATTTATCCTCGGTGACTTCAGACTGTGTTGGGAAGCGATCAAAAGATGTGAGCTTTCCTAATTTGGATTCCAAAAGAAAGCAATTTAATTCGAATTTGAACTTCACCTGATTTCCGACAATGGAATTCAATGCTATCTCGCCGGTTTATAGCTCTCTAATCTTGTGTATCCATTCCAGAAACTGGAGAATGTTTATCAGTGATGATAGTTAGACATCACTACAATGAAAAAACTGTTCCAGCGACCTGACATACCCAGAATGTCAGTCGGTGTCGTCACGTAGAATCATTGAGACATAAAACGAATCGAAGGAGAAGACACATGAATCGAGAGGCTGAACTGCTTGATCGCATCACTGTCCGTGCTGACATCTTTGGCAGCAAACCAGTAATTCGCGGCATGCGTTTCGCGGTCGAGCACGTATTGGAATTATTGGCCTCGGGATATAGCGTCGAAACAATACTCAGCGAGTATCCCATCCTTGAACCGGAAGATATCCAGGCATGCCTCGTTTATGCCCACCGATCTCTGGCTGGCGAGGAAATACGGGAGCGTATTTCAGTTCAAGCAACTTCGTGAGGTCAAATAGAATCCAAATCAATATTGATGAAATAAAAGGTGGCCAGGGGCAGAATCGAACTGCCGACACGCGGATTTTCAGTCCGCTGCTCTACC
>CAZYSR010000005.1:0-2322 GCA_964649525.1 uncultured Gammaproteobacteria bacterium | reverse complement strand
GTATAGACGTTAACTTGCGTATTCCGCCGGATTTCCCTACATGGTCGAACTGGGTCAAGAATCATGAATTTGACATGACTGTCGATGTCGTGTTCAACTGGGGCGACCCTGTAATCGGTGTGCATCGCACTTACGTCTCTTCAAATATCCGAAAAGGCGTGATCTGGTCAAATACTCAGAGTTATTCGAACCCGGACGTCGATCGAATTCTGGACTTGGCGGGCAAGGAAAATGACAGTGCAAAGCGCAAAGAACTTTACCTTCAATTTCAGAAAATCGTAACTGATGAATTACCTGTGTATTGGTTGTACGGGCTTCCGTATCACACTGTCTATAACAAAAGTGTAGGAAACCCACCACTGACAATTTGGGGTGGTATGTCACCATTGGATGAGGTTTATCTCAAACAATAGAATGTTCAAATTCTGAATTTTCTGAAGTCTAAGAAAATTGTAAACCGCGGATACTGAATCAGCCTTTCGGGCACTGGTGGCGGTTCAGTATCCAAGGTATTCAAGATACAAGCATTAGAAAGAGTTGACAAATGCTAGTTGCCCTGAAAGTGATTGCCGAGCGCATTGCTTTTGCGCTCGCGGTTGTGCTCTCAGTATTAGTGCTCAATTTCATTCTCGTACGGCTCGCACCTGGAGACCCCGCGGAAGTTATTGCGGGGGAATCTGGGGGGATCACTCAGGAGATCATTGATGCCATTCGGAGTGAATACGGTCTGGATTTGCCAATCTACGAGCAACTCTGGATTTACCTTGGCAATGCTGTAAAGGGCGACCTCGGATATTCCTACTATTTCAATTCTCCAGTTGTAGAGCTTGTCGTCTCTCGGATGTGGCCAACTATCCTGCTGATTGTTGCTGCGACAGTCCTCGCACTATTCATTGGAACAGCATTTGGTGTGCTGGCTTCGCGCAAGCCTGAAGGATGGTTTTCGAATTTCATCACCATTTTCTCTCTAATCGGTTACTCTGCACCACCATTTTGGACGGGAATGCTACTTATCATCATGTTTGCGTTCGTGTTTCCCTGGTTTCCAGTGTCAGGTTATTACGATGTAACGCTTTCTGTGGGCAGTTTCGGACATGCACTAGACGTTCTCCATCATCTGGTGCTTCCATCAATCACACTTGCTCTGATATATCTCGCCCAGTACAGTCGGATGGCCAGGGCCAGTATGCTGGAGGTGATGGGGTCAGATTACATCCGCACTGCACGGGCAAAGGGTGTCGCTGAAAATGTCGTGTTTTTCAAGCACGGCCTTCGAAACGCCATTCTTCCAATCATTACCATTACTGGCCTGCATTTTGGCAACGTATTGTCTGGGGCGGTCTTAGTTGAAGCTGTTTTCAACTGGCCTGGACTTGGAACATTGGCATTTGATTCACTTTTGAGGCGCGACTATCCGACTATTCTGGGTCTTTTGTTTTTCTCTGCTGTAATGACAATCGTCGCCAACCTTCTGACTGACTTTTGCTATCGATTGGCAGATCCCAGAATCAAAATCAAGAAAAGATAGGAAACAAGTTTCAAGAGTTAGCATCTATGGCTGAAGATCTCAAACATACAGAAACCATCACAATCAACGCAGAAAGCCCTGCGCGCGAAGCATGGCGCATGTTTCTACGTAACCGGTCGGCCATTTTGGGACTGATCATTCTGGGTATCATAGTTTTAATTAGCATTTTTGGTCCAGGTATATACGGTGTTGATCCATTCGCGATCAGAGGGGCGCCATTCACTCCTCCTGGTGTGGACCCGAATGTCCCCTTGGGCACTGACCACGTCGGTAGGGATATTCTGGCGGGTATGATTGGTGGTGGTCGAGCAACATTGGCAGTAGGGATGTCAGCGGCGCTTATGACCGTCATGATCGGCCTCGTGGTTGGTGCATTTGCCGGTTACTATGGCGGTCTGGTTGACGAGATTCTGATGCGTATTACGGAATTTTTTCAAGTGCTTCCGTCGTTAATTCTGGCCATGGTCCTGGTTGCACTGTTCACCCCGTCGCTTCAAATGATCGCTATCGCGATTGGTTTAGCCGCGTGGCAGTCTACAGCTCGACTTACCCGAGGGGAGTTCCTGCGGCTGAGGGAGATGGAATACGTAAAAGCTGGCAGGACTATTGGTGCAACCGACAGACGCCTGATTTGGATCACCATTCTGCCAAATGCACTGCCACCGCTGATTATCTCTGCAACTCTGATCATCGGTGTTGCAATCCTCTTCGAAGCGGGTTTGAGTTTTCTTGGCCTCGGTGATCCGAACGTGGTGAGTTGGGGGCTGATGATAGGAGCGAGTAAGGAATATATC
>CAZYSR010000004.1:0-1923 GCA_964649525.1 uncultured Gammaproteobacteria bacterium | reverse complement strand
CAATACTCTGTCAACAGCCAAACATATTTTCGAGCAGGGAATTTCATACAATATTTGTGAAATACCTTGGTAGAGCACTTAAGGCACCACGGAAAATCCCCCCTTAACCGATGCAAACACCCTACCTGCTTGCATTCCTTACTAGTTCTTGTAAAGTAAGATCGAAGCAGCATTGATATACGAACATTATAAAGCAAAACAGAATGCGTACATTTTGAGCCAATTGGCAAACTGGCACTCTAAACTTGCGTGTCATTTTGACAAGTGAGAAAAATTTTTATGATCAATCATGTAAAGGACAGAATTTCGCACAACACTCAAATAGTGCTCGCATCATCATCCGAGGCTCGCCGAAAAGTGCTGGAAAAACTCGAAATTCCATTTGAGGTTTTCAAACCGAGCGTCGATGAGTCACCTGAATCAAGGGAATCACCACAGCAGCTCGTTGAACGCTTATCTGTTAGAAAGGCCCGCGCTGCAATTGACCGCTATCCTGATCACCTGGTAATTGGTTCAGATCAAGTTGCTGTTGTTGGTGAACATATACTCGGTAAACCAGCAAATCGGGAGTGTGCAATTTCTCAACTCGAACTCATGTCAAACAAAGAAGTGGTATTACTGACAGGATTAGCGCTGATCAATTCAGGAACAGGCAATGTGCAGTCAGACGTTATCCCCTACCGTGTCGAATTTCGAAATCTAACGCGCTCGATGATTGAGAATTACATTGATAAAGATGAACCTTACGATTGTGGCGGAAGTTTGCGATCAGAAGGTCTGGGAATCGTTCTGTTAAAGCGATTTGATGGTACCGACCCAAATGCCCTGTTGGGGCTCCCCCTCATCCGCCTTATTGACATGTTGGCACGTGAAGGAGTTTCAATTCTACACTAGCAAATGTACTAGGACTTCTCAGTACGATCAATTTCAAACCGTTCATCTTCGAGAACGACCATTGAATCGACTTCTTTTACCGAAATAGAAATGAGTGAAGCGCCATAACAAGGGCCATTCACACAGACGCCGGTATTCGGTTCATACAGTGCACCGTGATTGCTACAGATCAAATATTCACCAGAGGTATCGAAATATTCAGCATCATCCCAGTCCAATTCCAACATCATGTGAGCACATCGATTCAAATATGCATAAACGGAACCTTCAAAACGAACCACGAAAGCTGGCACGGGCTGCGAACCGACGGATACATTGAACTTGACTCCGGTACCTCCGGATTTGAGATCGTCTGAATTACAGATCATTTGAATATTTTTTGAACTCATTCGAATACTTCCTCTTGACTACTCAATTGCTTGATGACTGCTGTTAGATCGGCGGGCAATTCCGATTCAAACATCACCTGTTGTTTACTTGTTGGATGAACGATGGAAACTCTGCTTGCATGCAGAAACATACGTTTCAATCCCATAGCCTGCATTTGGCGATTAAAGTTGCGGTCGCCATATTTTCTGTCACCGGCAATAGGCTGTCCGATGTGTAGTGCATGCTGACGTGCCTGATGTGTTTTGCCTGTAAGGAGTTCGATGCTCACCAATACACAACTGCGAAAATTGCGAACCGGAGAAAAATAACTCACTGCAGCGGAAGCAGATTGGCGTTTCTCCGAGTTCGTTGAGTGATTGACCGGTGTAGTTTCCACGCACATTTCTGATGGTTCTTCCCATCTGTCTTTGAGCAACGCCAGATAGTGTTTACTCAATGACTGTGAACGCCCCTCCCGACGCCATTGAGCCTGAAGAAATCTTAGTGTACGGCTATTTTTCGCTAGTATCAACACTCCAGATGTATCTTTGTCCAACCGATGCACGAGTTCGATACCTGGCTCTTTCTTTCGCATCATTTTCATTGCTTCAATCAGTCCGAAATTGTGTCGGGTGCCAGAGTGTACAGCAATGCCAGCAG
>CAZYSR010000003.1:0-2783 GCA_964649525.1 uncultured Gammaproteobacteria bacterium | reverse complement strand
CCGCAATTGGCGTCTGGCAGGCGGCAAATGGAAGTCATAAACGATGAATTGTTTGATCCAATTTATTTGGCGGCAACCGAAGCGATTGAAGAGTCCATCATCAATGCGATTCTGGCGGCCGAAGACATGTCGACCTTACGTCCTCCGGGACTAACGTGTCGAGCAATTGATCACGAACGGCTACTTGAGTTTTTCAAATAGAGAAGAAAAAAATGAACTTTGATTCCAATGCAGATTCCGGTTCGTGGGAAGCAAGAGACCTCAGATCGGTATTACACGGGTTCACTCATCTTGGAACCCTTCATGAGAAAGGTCCGTCCGTCATGGCGCGCGGGGAGGGCATTTACGTCTTCGATTCTCACGGCAAGCGATATCTCGAAGCCAACTCAGGTCTATGGAACATGGTTCTAGGCTTTGATCATCCGTCACTGATTGAAGCGGCCTGTGATCAATACAGAAAATTTCCAACCTATCATGCGTTTTTCGGACGGATCTCTGAGCCAGCCGTAGCGCTTTCGGAAAAACTGATTGAAATTGCCCCTGTACCAATGAGTAAGGCGTTTTTCACGAATTCCGGATCCGAAGCAAACGACACAGCAGTGAAAATGCTATGGATGATTCACCGCGGTCTAGGTAATCCACAGCGTCGCAAGATTATTTCCAGAATCAACGCTTATCACGGAGTCACTGGAATAACGGCGAGCATGACTGGCAAGGACTATGTCGGAGCTTTCGGACTGCCGCTTGATGACTTTCTGTTTACTGATTGTCCCCACCACTGGCGATTCGCGAAAGATGGCGAAAGCGAACTCGATTTTTCTGGCCGTTGTGCTGAAAATCTGGAGGCACTGATTGAGGCGGAGGGACCCGACACTATTGCCGGTTTTATTGCAGAACCCGTCATGGGGGCAGGTGGAGTCATTCCACCACCAAAAGGATATTTTGAAGCCATTCAGAACGTACTCAGAAATTACGATATTCCGTTGATCGTGGACGAAGTGATTTGCGGGTTCGGGCGCACTGGACGTGTCTGGGGTTGTCAGACTTACAACATTGAACCTGACATCCTGATCGCGTCAAAGTGCATCACTGCAGGTTACTTTCCGATGGGTGCGATCATGATTTCGGAGTCGATTGCCGACAAGCTCAATCAGGCCAGTGAAGCCTACGAAGAATTTCCGCACGGGTTTACAACAGCAGGTCACCCGGTCGGTTGTTCGATTGCCCTGAAAGCGATTGAAATTATTCTGGAACAGGGTGTACTGGATAACGTTGTGAATGTTGCGCCTTATTTTCTGCATAGATTGGAAGAATTTATTTCCCATCCGAATATTGGTGAGGCACGCGGGGTTGGGTTGATGGGTGCTCTGGAGTTGGTAAAGGACAAGCAGTTGAAATCACCATTTCCACCTGAGCAGCCCGTCGCAGAACAGATTGCCAATGTCGCTTCGGACAATGGTTTGATTTGCCGACCAGTTGGACAGTCCATTGTTGTTGCGCCGCCATTTGTAATCACACAAGATCAAATTGACGAACTTTTCAACAAGCTTCAAACCACCATCGATCAGGTTTTCGATTCTTTGAGGATTGATTGATGTCAAGGTATCGATTGTCTGATGAGGATCTCAAGTACGCAGCAGAATTCAGGGCAAATCCACTCGGTACACCGAGTCCCGGACTGCAAAGAGTCCTGAATCTCCTGCGCGGTGGACCGAAAAAGGGGAAATACGTTCTGATTGTAAAGGAACCTTTTCGTCGCTGGAATCTGGGACGCATGCCAGAGTCGCGCGGCGAGCCCATTGAAATCATCGGTGAAGTCGAGTACACCGATCTTGCCGAAGCTGAGTGGGACGTTTTTAAGCGCAGGTGGAAAGCGAGTACGGGTCAGGATCTTGAGCAGGAGTTGGCATGACTCGCATTCTGGCTTACACCGATCAGATCAGTTCTGCACCAGGTGGATCCATTCAGGTTAAAGTCAGTTGTGATGGTCTGGACCACTACGATGCCAGACTGATTCGAGTCATTCAGGGTGATGTGAACCCGTCGGGTCCAGGTTATCGAGAAGAAGTCGTTGACCTCGATCTCGGTGGTCCAATTCCAGGTCGGTTTCAACCAATCCATGCGGGATCCTATGGCATCGCCGAAGGTGCACCACCGCTGGATATGGGTAAATCATTTAGCATGCAGGCGCTAATCTGGCCAACCTTGCCGGGTCGCGGTCCACAGACGATCTTGAGCTACGAGGATTCGGATTCGAGTGCAGGATTCAGACTCTACCTGGACGCGGCAGGTGCGCTCGCTTTTCAAGTGACTGATTCGCAAGGCGATAGCGATAGCATCTCAACAGGATCACCGCTCTTCGCGCAGCGATGGTATCTGGCAACTGGAGAATTCAATGTTAAGTCACGAACGCTTACGGTTTATCAAGTGCCGCTGATTTCTACCCCGAAGGTACAATATAGGCTTAAAGCTTCGAAACCTGTCACTATCGATGCATTCGAAGCAGGTCTTGATGCAAACATCATGATCGCTGCCCGTTCTGGATCTGAACGTCCGGCAGTTGAGCACTTCAATGGTCGCATTGAAGCACCGAAACTCTTTGCGCGATTATTGGATGAAAACGAAAAGGTGAATCCTGACACTGCGATAGCTCGAGATCTGATTGCTGCGTGGGATTTTTCTGTTGGCATTTCAACAGACAGGATTTTTGATTTATCTGACAATCAACTAAACGGACGCTTGGTTAATCTTCCCGCTCGTGGAGTCACCGGTCACTTGTGGAA
>CAZYSR010000002.1:0-2454 GCA_964649525.1 uncultured Gammaproteobacteria bacterium | reverse complement strand
CATCTGCAGTTTGCTGCGGACGAATACGAACCACTTCTTTCTTCAGTTCTGAGTTTTTCGTCTTCAGCTCTTTGATTTGCAATTGCAAGTCATCCAACTCAGCCTGTTTGGCTTTGTGAGCTTCGATCAGATTTTCACGATCTTCGTTCTGAGTCTGTAAATTCTCAATTTGTCGGGCAGTCGCTTCAACCTGATCTTCCAACATTGCTTCAGACTGTCGAAGCATGGTCAAAATTTGACCGTCGTCAGATATGGCCTCTTCGATCATCGGCTCCGCACCTGTGTGATGCTTGACAATCAGAAAAACCAATACCGCCGCACCTAAACCACACGCCATCACATCCAGGAATGCAAGGTTGTTGCCGAGAGCACGTCGTCTCCTTTTCATGGAGAAATCCTAATAATTACTGACTGATTCTATTCAGGAGAAATTCTTCGCAATAGCTTTGAATGTCGACTAGGCGCCGATCCTGTGCACGCTGAAGTGAATGGAGAAGCAGCATCAGGAAAATACTGATCACCAGAGCGACGAATGTTGAGTTAAACGCGATGCCAAGACTAGCCGTCATTTCTGAAATGTCTCCAGCTAACGCCTGATCGGCTTGCGAAAGCGCCTGCCCAATACCGCGGACTGTGCCAATAAATCCAATTGATGGAATCGCCCAAATCATGTAGCGCAGCATTGTGTTATCGGCTTCAAGTCGCATGGCTACCGCATCAACACTGGTTTGGATTGCATCGGAGGTGTTCTGTACATCTGAGGTAATCCGATATCGTCGAATGGAAGCCTTCAGTGTCTCTACCAACTGAGATTTTCCCACAGAGCGAGGCAAAGACTCAAGGTCCTCCAAAGTGCTCTTGAGATCGGTGTCACCCGACTGTACCTGACCGACAAAATCAACTTCGAAAAGATACTGTTCTTTTGAAAGTTTGTAGAGACGGATCAGTATTTCCACAATACAGTAGATTGCTAGAATCAGGCAGATCTCCTGCTCCCAGTCCTTCAGAATTACAACCCAATCTCGCGGTGCGTACTGCCCGGCTGCCACACCTGCTTCAATCAGAATTTCCGCTCTTGGGCGGATGAACTGTATGTAAAGCGTGTGAACTGACGCTGCCGCAACAGCCAGAATTATCAGACCACGCAGTGCTTCTCTCAACTAAATATCCCCGGGGAAACTGACTGGTGTATTCAGACTGATCTGCGGCCCCGTGTTCTGCGCGGTACCAGCTTTGTGATATCCAAATGCAAACACAATCAGCGCAACAGCAAACGCCACCGCCAGCACCGCCTTGAAATGCTTCTTTCTGACCATTAGTCTTAGCATTTTGAGTTCATTCCTATTTTGAATTGTCTGCATTTAAGCAAATGCACGGACATACGGAAGTGGTTTTCAACTCCATTCATTGTACCGCCCTCCAGTTGTCATAGCCTAGTACAGATAACGAGCAAGCCGAATCCCGGTTCTATCATTGCCTCGTGAACCGCCTGTTCTGTAAGCGGCTCGAAGTTCACTGACTTCACCCGATGCCCAGTTTGATCCCTTGATCGTATGATATGTGGCATTGGAAGTGTCGAACGGGTCGAGCTCAATTCGATCACCACTGGGAACAGTATGGTCATATGCATCGTGCGTCCACTCACTCACATTGCCAATCAAATCATGAATGCCTGCGGGATTTGGTTGGAATAGTCCTATCGCACTCTCGAATACCTGGCCGTCGTTGTATTGCGGAATGACGACAGCCGCATAGCCCTTAGCGGTCACATCAGCCAGATTGCCCGAGTTTTGAGGAATGATTGTCTCATCACCCCAAGGGAAGATGGTTTGCTGATTACGACCCGCTTTTCTAGCCAACCACTCCCATTCAGCTTCCGTTAACATCCGGTACCCGTCCGCAGTCGAATCGCTACCCAGGTACTCATCACCTGTGAACCGATATACAGGCCTCAGCCCATCTAATTTACTTAGCCAATTGCTAAACTTCGCTGCCTCCTTCCAACTGACTCCAGTAATCGGACGATTGCCTACCGTCGGTACCCTACTGGCGCCAATGTATTTGTAAAACGCTTCGGCCGTAACTTCGTGTACACCGGCGTAGAACGGTCTTTTCAGCTGGACCTGGCGATAGAACTCGTTCGGTCTGCTGTTTAATTCACCAGGCTTTGAGCCCATCGTGAAATAATCCGCCTCTTTGAACAGTTTGAATTTCATTCCAATGCTGTTCACATACATATCTGGAGAAGTTTTGAGTCGGTGTTCTTGTTCCGATACAAGGTTGACTTCCAAAACTCGGGTTGTCCCTTCAACGGGTGTAATTGTGTGAGTCTCAGGCATATATCTTGTCTGGCTGAGGGAAATTGTTTGAGGAAGCGTCTGCATGCGAACCAGAACCGGAGTTTTTCCAATGACTTTGCCATTATGAGAGACATCAGCTGTTGGGCTCGATTTC
>CAZYSR010000001.1:0-1543 GCA_964649525.1 uncultured Gammaproteobacteria bacterium | reverse complement strand
TCGGAATCAATCAACCCAACCAGATTACCCAGTACGATGCCGTGTTTGTGACCCAGCCCTGAACGCGGCAACAAGATTGCGGCAATTCCCGGATCGCGGATATCAATGGCAATGCCAGTCGGAATCAGTTCACAATCTGAGGGTTGAAGAATTAATTCAGTTTCGATACAGGCCCGAAGATCCAATCCCGCTGCACCTTCGGTCGAACGCTCCGGTAAGGGTATCGACTGACCAATCCTGTTATCGAGTACTTTGTAGCGTACCTCTTGCATGAAATCGTGCCGAAATCTCTTGGATCAAGTCTACTGCAATTCTGGTTTTCAATGCCGGTCCTAGTGACACCACACCCGTCCGATCAATGAGTTGCAAGGTATTGTAGTCCGAGCCCAGTGCGTTTGATTCGCCACCGACTGCATTTGCTGCAATCAGGTCTGCACGTTTGGCCAGCAATTTTTTACGAGCTTCGGAGATTAGATTGTCCGTTTCTGCTGCAAACCCTACACTGAATAAATCTGGAGCCTTTTCTTTAACTTTTGCCAAGATATCGGGATTTCGTACAAACTCCATTTGGAGTACTTCCTCACCCTGTTTCTTGATTTTGCTCGCTGCCTGGATCTGAGGCCGATAGTCAGCAACCGCTGCAACTGCAATAAAAATATCCTGCCCATCAAGATGCGCCATGACTGCCTCCAGCATTTCCCTGGCGCTGGTCACCTTAATGACATTGGCAACCCTAATGGGCAAAGGCTGTGTCGCTGGACCTGAAACCAGTGTCACATCGGCACCGGCCTGGACTGCGGCGTCGACAATCGCATACCCCATTTTTCCGGAACTTAAATTTGTGATGCCACGCACCGGATCAATTGCTTCCCAGGTAGAGCCAGCAGTAACAAGAACGCGAAGACCGTTTAATGCTTCACTACTGAACAATTCACTAACCTGTCTGACAATTTCTTCAGGCTGCAGCATGCGTCCTGGTCCAACCTCACCGCAAGCCTGATCTCCACTATCGGGTCCCATCACTGTTACTGTACGTTCTTGCAATCGATTGATATTATTTTGAGTCGCTGGACTTGACCACATGACGCGGTTCATAGCAGGGGCGATAGCAATTTTGGATTCAGTTGCCAGACATAACGTCGTCAAAAGATCATCCGCAAAACCATGTGTCAGGCGTGCCACAAATGCGGCGGTTGCCGGTGCGATAACAATCGCATCCGCCCAACGCGCCAGTTCGATGTGACTCATACCCGCTTCGGCTTCCTCATCGAAAGTTTCACTTCGAACCGCATTGCCGCTCACCGCTTGCATCGTAAGACTTGAGATGAACGCCTCGGCGTTCTTGGTCATGACAACGCGAACTTCAGCACCGACTTCACACAACCTGCGTGCCAACTCCGCCGACTTGTATGCCGCAATACCGCCCGTTACACCAAGCAGAATTCGCTTGCCGTGCAAAGAAACGGAGTGTCTTTTTGGATTGTTCACAGAATTTATCGCTTTGAATTTCTCAGTCAATAGTATAGAATGTGCGCCTTTATTC